>CAKZIN010000017.1 GCA_936933955.1 uncultured Sphingopyxis sp.
ATGGAGGGTTCGCTGCTGGCGACTTTCGTCGCGCAGCTCGCCCTCGTCGCCGCGTCGCTGGCGCTGTCGTTTGCATTCGTTGCCGGGGCGCGCCGCGACGTCTTCGGCTACTCGTTGAGCGCCCTCTATGCCGGGTCGGCGCTGGCCTATTCGGGCGGATCGCTGCCGATTGAAGGCGCCCCGGCCGTGGCGCGGCTGTGGCATCAGCTGCTGCCGTTCACTCATTATTTGACGGCGCAGATGGACCAGTTTCTCGGCGCGCCCGCCATCCAAGCCTGGGGGGCGGCGCTCCTGCTCGGCGGCTATGCCATTGCGGGCATCGCCCTTGCGGCGTGGCTGGGCGGAAGGAAGGCGGCAGCATGAGCGTGCGCACCGCCTTCCTCGATACCCTGCGCCAGCTTGGACGCAACACCGATGCGCTGATGCTCATGGTCGTCGCCGCGCTGTTTTATGGCTTTTACTATCCCGCTCCCTACAGCCAGGGCCACGCACAGGACGTGCGGCTGGCGGTGGTGGACGAAGCGCGCACCCCGCTCAGTCGCCAGCTCGTCGGACTGATTGACGCCAGCCCGCTGGCCGAGGTCGCCGCCAGCCCCGCCAACCTTGCCGAAGCGCGCGCCCTGCTGGTCGAGCGCGAGGTCGATGGCGTGCTGCTGCTGCCCGACCGGTCGCTGGAAGATGCGCTGCGCGGTCAGGACAGCGGCATCGCTCTGTGGATCAACGGCACCTATCTCGTCCGCGCCAAGGCCTTGGGCGAGGCCATCCAAACAGCGATCGTCGAGATTCTCGGAAACGAGCTGAAGGGGCAATTGGGGGTGCAGATCGACATCGCTGACCCGCTGGTGTCGCAACCGCTGTTCAACACCGAACTGGAATATGGTGCCTATATCTTTCCGGCCGTCACGCCGGTGATACTCCAGCAGACGATGCTGTTCGGCACCGCCGTCCTATTCGCCGGGCGCAGGCGACGAAGATGGAGCGAGCTCGGCGGCCAGTGGCTGGCGCTCAGCCTCATCTCGCTGGTGTTGACGCTGACCTATTTCGGCTGGTTCTTCGCCGCCCAGGATATTCCCCGCCACGCCGGGATCGGCGCACTGGTCATTGTTGCGCTATTCGCAGCTGCAGCCATCGCCGCGTTCGCGCTGTTCGTCGCCGGGCTATTCCCCAACCCGCGCACCGCGCTGTTGCTGCTCATCCCGACATCCCTGCCGATTTTCTTCCTGTCGGGCGCGACATGGCCGCGTGAGGCGATGCCGGGCTTTGTGTCGGCGCTCGGCGCGGTGCTCCCCTCCACCCACGCGACGCGAGCGCTGCTGCTAGGCGATCAAATGGGCGCGCACCTGTCGGAAGGGATCGGCCCGCTGGCCGCTCTGGCGCTCCTCACCTGCACGTTCTTTGTGGCTGCGAAGTAGGCGCTGAGCGAACATCCGGGAGGTAAGGCGCCGGTGGACCAACGTCGCACGGCCCCCTCGCGTCAGCCCTAACGGACGGCGAAGGACTCAGCTATCGGAGAGAGTGGTGCCCGGAAGAGGACTCGAACCTCCACGCCGTTTCCAGCGCCGCCACCTGAAGACGGTGCGTCTACCAATTCCGCCATCCGGGCACGTTAGGCAGGCGGGGCGCTTAGGCGGGGCTGGGGACGGGTGTCAATGCGCCGATGCACGTCAGAAGGATTTTTGTTGGATAGCTCGACACGATACCCGCGCTAGTCGGCCGACGATGCGCTTGCGTCAGGGCGATTGTCCACCACATCGGGTCAGCAAGGATAGGAGAGCTTTACCATGCAGCCGATCACCGTTCGCATTCCGCACAAGCTGCCGCGGGACGAGGTGCGCCGTCGACTTCGCGATCGAATCGGGGAGCTCCCCAATCACATTCCCGGCGGATTTGCGACGGTCGACGCGGCCTGGCCTACCGAGGATCAGATGGCGCTCAAGGTGGGCGCGATGGGCCAGGACGTCGACGCCAAGCTCGACCTTGAGGAGGATGCGCTTCGGGTGACGTTCACCTTGCCCGCGGCGCTCGGCTTTTTCCGCGGGCTGATCGAAAAAACCGTCGAGCAGCATGGCGCTCGCCTGTTGAGCGACAAGCGCGACGCGCCGACGAGCTGAGTCGCCTTGCGTCGGCGCGAGCGCGCGGGCATGGCGCGACGCCATGACCGAGCCTGCCGCGACCGCAAACTATCCGACTATCGATGCCGATATGCGGCCTCGCCCCGCATCTGATGCCGTGCGTGAGGCCGAGCCCGCGCTGATCGGGAAGCTGGTCGCGCTATACGGTGGGGGCGGGTTCATCGGTCGCGCCGTGGCCGAGGCGTTGCTGCGGGCGGGCGCTCGCGTTCGGATCGTGCAGCGCCATCCGGAGCGCGCCTATCAGGTGCGCGCGCTTGGTAATCTCGGCCAGGTGCAGTTCGTGGCCGCCGATGTTGAACGCGACGGGGCCGCCGCGCGGGCCGCGGCGGACTGCGACGCGCTCGTCAATCTGATTGGGCATTTTGGAGGAAATCTCGAGCGCAATACGGTCGGCACCGCGGAAGCCATCGCGAAGGCTGCAGCCGCGAACGGCGCTGCGATGGTGCACATCTCCGCGGTGGGGGCAGATCAGAACGCCGCCGCGGCCTACGCACGAGCGAAAGGCCGGGCGGAGAGCGCCGTTCGCGCCGCCTGCCCGTCGGCCACGATCCTGCGCCCCTCGACCGTGTTCGGACGAGACGATCAGTTCATCAACCGTTTTGCCGGGCTGGTCGCGAAAGCTCCGGTCCTTCCCGTCATTCGCGGTGCGGCCAAGTTCCAGCCGGTATTCGTGGGTGACGTCGCGGCTGCGGTGGTCGTCGCGCTGTCGGATCAGGCCCGTCACGCAGGTCAGACCTACACGCTCGGCGGCCCGCGGGTCATTTCGATGCGAGGCCTGCACGACTGGCTTGCGCCTGCGATCGGCCGGCCTGCGCGCTTCGTCGACGTGCCCGATGAGGCGGCTGGGCTGCTCATAAAAGCGTTCGGCTGGCTCCCGGGAGCGCCGATCACGCCGGACCAGTGGACGATGCTGCAGAGCGACGCGGTGGTGCCCGAAGGTGCGCCTGGGTTTGCGGAGCTGGGTATCGCTCCGGTCGCACTCGATGCGGTCGCTGCGGGCTGGCTGGACCGGTATCGGCCCATCGGGCGCTTTTCGCGCAAGTCGACGGCTCCGGCCTGAACGCATGTCGCCGTTACTGATCGCCATCATCCTCGGCATCGTGGAGGGGCTGACCGAATTTCTCCCCATATCCTCGACGGGGCACCTCATCCTCGCGACCGAGCTGCTCGGTTACGACGCGGCGAAGTGGGAGGTGTTCAACATCGCCATTCAGCCGGGGGCGATCCTGGCCATCGTCGTGCTGTACTGGCGCACCTTCCTAGACGTTGCGAAGGGCATGCTGACATTCGAGCGGGGCGCTGTCGCATTCGTGCGGAACGTGCTGATCGCCTTTGCGCCTGCGGTGATAATGGGGGTGCTGTTCAAGGAGCAGTTCAACGCGCTCCTGTCCAACGCGACGGTGGTCGCGTGGGCGCTGATCGTCGGTGGCCTCGCCATTCTTCTCGTCGAGCGAGTTGCGAAAACCACCGATGCCGGGGGGGTTGCCAACGTCACCCTACGCCAAGCGATCGGCGTCGGGCTGGTGCAGTGCCTCGCGATGATCCCGGGCGTGAGCCGTTCGGGCGCGACGATCCTTGGCGCGATGTCGCTCGGCATCGACCGCAAGACCGCGGCTGAGTTCAGCTTTTTCCTCGCGCTCCCGACGCTCGTCGGCGCAACCGTGCTTCAGCTTGCCGAGCACCGCGACGCGCTCACGCTCGACGACGCCAAGCTGATCGGGGTCGGGTTCGCGGTCAGCTTCGTCGTCGCTCTCGTCGTGGTGAAGGCTTTCGTCGGCTTCGTCGCCAAGCATGGCTTCGGCGTGTTCGGCTGGTATCGGATCGTCGCCGGCATAGCGGCACTGATCTGGCTCTCCGCGCGATAGGCGGACCAACGACGTTCGCTACCGAGCCCCTCATTCAGCGGGGGGCAAGCTCGCTAGAGCTATCCGCGGCCAACCTCTGTCCCTGCAATGGTTTTCCAACGATGCGCGTGCTCCCCCTCCTCCCCCTCTTGTTGGCGGCGTCCCCCGCGGTCGCGCAGGATCCCCCGTCTGATGCCGATATGGCGCGCAGGGCCGACCGGGTCGCCGATTTTATCGAGAATCCGCGCAACGCCGATGCGATCGCTTCGGCGATGGGGGGCCTCACTGAAGCGCTGATGCAGCTGAGGGTGGGCGGCCTGATCGAGGCGGTGCGCCGCGTGTCACCGCGCGCCGACGAGCGGCTTCCGCGCGTCGATCCCAATGCGACGCTGGCGGAAATGTCCGGAAGCGATCCAGAGCTTCCGGCTCGCATGGCGGAGGGGGCGCGGGCGAGCACGGCAGTCGCAGGCGTGGCAATCCGCGAGATGGGTCGCATGGCGCCGGTCCTGGCCGCTATGACCCGTGACCTCGCCGCTCAGATGGAGCAGCGGGTCGCCCGTGTCGCGAGCGAGCGTCGCGGCGACTGACGCCCTTCCCTAAGCGCGACGCCGCGCGCTATGGCGGCGGCGATGTGGCACCTCTACCAATTCCCGCTCTGCCCTTTCTCGCGCAAGGTGCGCCTGATGATGGGCGAAAAGGGCGTGAACTACGAACCCGTCACCGAATATCCGTGGGAACGGCGCGCGGCATATCGCGACATCAATCCGGCTGCGGCGACGCCGTCGCTGACCGATCCTGACCGCGGCATCAGCCTCTCCGATTCGGACGCGATCTGCGAATATTTCGAGGAGGTCGAGCCCGCCCGCCCCCTCTACGCCGGGAGCGCGACGCAGCGTGCGGAAATCCGCCGGCTGATCGCTTGGTTCGACGGCAAATTCTACACCGAGGTCGGCGCGCTTTTGCTCCAGGAAAAGATGATCAAGCGCCTGTTCCTGCGCCAGCCGCCCGACGCGACCTTGCTACGGCACGCCATGCGCGCGGCGACCGAGCATCTCGACATGCTCGGCGGATTGCTTGACGAGCATAAGTGGATTGCCGGAGCGACGCTGAGCATGGCCGACCTCGCCGCCGCGGCGCATCTGTCGGTCACGGACTATCTCGGTGGGATTGACTGGTCGGGCCACGACACGGTGCAGGACTGGTATGCCGCACTAAAGAGCCGCCCGAGTTTTCGGCCCCTGCTCGACGAACGGATGGGCACGCTCATGCCGCCGGCGCACTACGCAGACGTCAATTTCTAGTCGGCCACGCGGCTTAGGGATCAAACCCTAACGGCGGTCATGAGATAGTTGAGCGCCACGCTCCCGCCGGTGCGAAAGCCGCCGCGGGTGAGGTCAAAATTCAGCCCGCTTACGTCCGTCACGCGCAGCCCGGCGCTCTCGACATGCGCTCGAAGCTCGTCCGGCGTGATAAAGCGCTCCCAGTCGTGCGTGCCGCGTGGAACGGCGCCGGTCAGCTCCGCCGCACCGACGACGATCGCACGGCTCGCCGCCGTGCGATTGGGCGTCGACAGCACCAGCACCCCCGTGTCCGTGAGCCGTTCCGCGAGCGCCGCCACGAAACGCGCCGGAAACTCGACGTGCTCCACCACTTCGAGTGAAGTGACCAGGTCGAACTGCCCGAGCGCCTGCGCGAAAACGCCGTCGGTGATGTCGCCCTGCCGGTAGTCGATGGAGATCCCGCTTCCAGCCGCATGCGACCGTGCGGCGGCCACGGTTTCGCTCGCTGCGTCGATGCCGATCACGCTCGCGCCCATGCGGGCCAACGGCTCGGCGAGGAGCCCTGCCCCGCATCCCACGTCGAGCGCGCGCTTGCCTTCCAACGGACGCCGCGTCGCTGGGTCGATCCCCCACTCCCGCTCCAGCGCTGCCCGGATATACGCGAGCCGGGGCGGATTGAGCCGGTGCAGCATCGCCGAGCTGCCCTTGGGGTTCCACCAGTCGGCGGCGAGACGGCCGAAATGCTCGGCTTCGGACGGGCGGATCGAGGCGGTCGTCATGCCGCCAACATCGCGGCGCGCACCGCATCGAGCGCAGCCTGCGCAGCGCCCCCATTCGGGCCGCCGCCCTGCGCCATATCGGGCCGCCCGCCCCCGCCCTTCCCGCCGAGCGCTGCCACGGCGCTCTGCACCAAGGTCACCGCACTGAATCGATCGGTGAGATCGTCGGTCACTCCCACTGCGACCGATGCACGACCGTCATTGACCGCCACTAGCGCCGCTACCCCGCGGCCCAGTTGCGCCTTCATTCCATCGACGGTGCCGCGCAACTCCTTGGGATCGAGCCCCTCGATCACGCGTCCGAGGAACCCCGTACCGCCGATCTCCTCGCTTGCCGGAGCCGCATTGTCGCCACCAGTCGCAGCGCCGCCCAGCGCAAGCGACCGCCGGACGTCAGCAAGCTCGCGCTCGGCCTTGCGCAGCGCATCTGTCAGCGCGACAACGCGTGCGGGGACCTCATCGGGCGCGGATTTAAGCGTCGCCGCCGCCGACTTCAGTGCATCCTCACGCGCCGTGAGGTACGCGCGCGCGGCTTCTCCGGTCAGCGCCTCGATACGCCGCACGCCGCTGGCGACGGCGCTTTCGCCTACCACCTTGAACAGCGCGATATCGCCAAGCGCGCGCACGTGGGTTCCGCCGCACAGCTCGATCGACCAGTTGCGGCCGTCATCGCCGGGGCGACCCATCGAGAGCACACGCACCTCTTCGCCATATTTCTCGCCGAACAGCGCCATGGCGCCGGCCGAGATGGCATCATCGGGGCTCATCAGCCGCGTGCCGACCTCCGCGTTTTCGCGCACGTGGCGATTCACTTCCGCTTCGATCGCGGCGATGTCGTCACCGGAAAGCGCGGTCGGATGCGCGAAATCGAAGCGCAGACGGTCCTCCGCGACCAGACTGCCTTTTTGCGTGACGTGCCCGCCAAGCCGATGGCGCAGCGCCGCGTGGAGGAGGTGCGTGGCGCTGTGGTTGGCGCGCACGCGGTCGCGCCGCGCTTCGTCGACCTCGAGCGCGATGGCATCTCCAAGGGCCACTCGGCCGCTCTTCACACGGACCTTGTGCGCATGCAGCTTGCCGAGCGGTTTGGCGGTATCCTCGACCGTCACTTCGATCGGATTGGCCGACCCTACGGCGGCCGTGATGCGCCCGGCGTCACCGACCTGTCCGCCGCTCTCCGCATAGAAGGGCGTCTGGTTCGCGAGCAGCCAGCCCTCTTCGCCCGCTTCGAGCGCCTGCACCTCGGCGCCATCCCTGATCAGCGCCAGCACCAGCCCTTCGCCCTTGGTGTCGGTGTAGCCGATGAACTCGGTAGCGCCGTGCTGTTCATTGAGCGCGAACCACACCTCGTCGCTGGCTTTGGCGCCCGAACCTTTCCACGCCGCGGCGGCCGCAGCCTTCTGCGCCGCCATCGCGCTGTCGTAGCCTGCGCGGTCCACGCCAATTCCGCGCGAACGCAGCGCATCTTCGGTCAGGTCGTAGGGAAAGCCGTAGGTGTCGTAGAGCTTGAAGGCGGTCTCGCCGGGGAGCGTGCCGCCGTCTGTCAGCCCCGCGGTTGCTTCGTCGAGCAGTCGCAGCCCTTTGCCAAGCGTCTGACGAAAGCGCGTTTCCTCGCGCGCCAAAGTTTCCACCAGCAGCGGCTGTGCGCGAACCAATTCGGGGTAGGCGACGCCCATCTCACCAACGAGCGTGGGCACCAGGCGGTGCAGCAACGGCTCGTCGGTGCCGAGCAGGTGCGCGTGGCGCATCGCGCGGCGCATGATCCGCCGCAGCACATAGCCGCGCCCTTCATTGGCAGGCAGGACCCCATCGGCGACGAGAAAACCCGCCGAGCGCAGATGGTCGGCGATGACCCGATGGCTCGCCCGCGCGTCGCCCTCCGCCTCGACGCCGGTGGCCTGCACCGATGCCGCGATCAGCGCGCGGAACGTGTCGGTGTCGTAGTTGTCGTGAACGCCCTGCATCACGGCGGCGATGCGCTCGAGCCCCATGCCGGTATCGATGCTGGGCCGCGGCAGATCGCGCACGATCTCTCCTGCGGCCTGCTCGTACTGCATGAAGACGAGGTTCCAGATCTCGACGAAGCGGTCGCCGTCCTCGTCGGGTGAGCCCGGCGGGCCGCCTGCGATATGCGCGCCGTGGTCGTAGAAAATCTCCGAGCAGGGCCCGCACGGACCATCGTCCCCCATCGCCCAAAAATTGTCCTTGGTCGCGATGCGGATAATGCGCTCGTCGGAAAGCCCCGCGACTTTCCGCCATAGCGCCGCGGCATCGTCATCGGTGTGATAGACGGTGACGAGCAGGCGGTCCTTGTCGAGGCCCCATTCGCGGGTGAGCAGGTCCCAGGCAAGCTCGATCGCGCGTTCCTTGAAATAATCGCCGAACGAAAAATTGCCGAGCATCTCGAAGAAAGTGTGATGCCTCGCGGTGTAGCCGACATTGTCGAGGTCGTTGTGCTTGCCCCCGGCGCGCACGCACTTCTGGCTAGACGTCGCGGTCAGATAGGGCCGCGTTTCGAGGCCGGTGAACACATTCTTGAACGGCACCATGCCCGCGTTCACGAACATCAACGTCGGATCGTTGTTCGGCACGAGCGGAGCGGACGGCTCGACATGATGCCCCGCGGCCGCAAAATGCTCGAGGAAAGAACGGCGGATATCGTTGGTCGACGTCATGCCTGGCGCGATAGGGCGGCGGCGTTACGGGGGCAAGATTGTCGGACTGTTGTGGCGGTCTGTCTGCGGTGCGCAGGACCGCCGAGATCTTCCAAGGCATCCATAGACTACGCGAAAGACTGCGGATGCGATGCTAACCGATGGTGCTCAATCGCTGCCCGAATGGGCGTCGGTGGCGGTGGTAGCGCAGGGTCAGAGCGGGCTCGTCATCCCGCGACAGCGCGCACGATCCAAACCCCTGCGGTAAACCGCACTTCCCCATCGACTCGATGATCCGCGATTACAGCGCGCATGCGGTCGAGAAAGGCATCGCGCTCCGATTCATTTTCGATTGCGGCGAGTGCGCTCGCGGTCGACCCGATGCGTCGATGAAATGCCATCGCTTCGTTCTCCGGGTCCGAGCCACCTCCCGTTACGAACGGCAGCGTCAACGCATCCGCCACGACGTCGCGCCATCCCGCCGCCTTTAGCACATCGGTCGTCCGGTTGAGGTTGGCGAAACCGAAGGGTCCGGGTGCACAGTCGATCGGCACCGGCGCCTCAGGCAGCAGATCGGCGAAAGCGCTTGCCCAGCTATTCTCGGCACGCGATCTAAAGCAGCTGAACACCAGCGGAGTGCCGGGATGCACCTGGGCGTGCAAATGTGCGAATGCCTCCACCGGACGATCGAAAAACATAACCCCGTGACGCGATACGATCAGGTCGGGGGTCCAGGCCGGGTCCGACCAGGTTGCCGCGTCGCTCACAGCGAAACGACAACGAGATTGATCGCTCGCGCGCTCCCGAGCAATATCGATCAGGTCGGGCGATAGGTCGATCCCCAACACGCGGACATCGTCCCGCGCCTCCGCGATCGAGAGCGATGTAGATCCCGCGCCACACCCCACGTCCAAAATCTGGACCACGTTCCCGGTCGACGCATCACGCGGCAACACCTTAGCAATCGCCCCGATCGCACGGTCGACCAGCGCCGTTCCGATCGCTGCGAACGCGCGATCGGTTCGGCGCCACTCCGCGGCCCAGGTTTCACCGACCCGACCTTGCCATTCGGAAGCTGTCGTCATCCTGAGTTCCTAAGCGACAGCATCGTCATAGCGAAAGAGCACCAGTCGGTGAGCGCCAGGGGTCAGCAGCTCAAGCCGCCTTCCCCCCGGGAATTCAAACACCGGCCGCACCAGTCGTCCGCCCGCCGCGACCGCGTCGTGTTCCGCTATGGTAAGGTCGTCGCATGAGATGCCGATCATGGCCGACGCCGTGCGCTCGGCTGATCCGCCGGCGTCACCATCGCATGCAGTGATGCCAAGTTCGCATCCGCCATCCGAGCTACTGGCGTAGCCTTCGCCATAGCTCGTGAAAGACCAGCCGAACGCTAGCTCGAAGAAACGGCATTCCACCGCGACGTCAACGACGGGCAACTCGACGTAATTCAGCCGAGCGCCGCTGCGAATGACCGCGGCGGTGGCTTCATTCGTCATCGAGTTCGTCGGCGTCGGGCCCCGCCATCATGTCTTCGGCAACCTTATCGGTCTGCGCGCGGATCGCCTTTTCGAGGCGGGCCATGACCTCCGGGTTCTCCTTCAGAAACGCTTTCGCGTTCTCGCGGCCCTGCCCGATGCGGATCGAGTCGTAGCTGAACCAGGCGCCCGACTTCTCCACCAACCCGGCCTTCACGCCGATGTCCAGAATCTCACCGATTTTGGACACGCCTTCGCCATACATGATATCGAATTCGACCTGCTTGAACGGCGGCGCGACCTTGTTCTTGACCACCTTCACCCGGGTCGAGTTACCGATGATTTCGTCGCGGTCCTTGATCTGACCGGTGCGACGAATGTCGAGCCGAACGCTGGCATAGAATTTGAGCGCGTTGCCCCCGGTCGTCGTCTCCGGATTGCCGTACATCACGCCGATCTTCATCCGCAGCTGGTTGATGAAGATCACCATGCAGCGCGAGCGGCTGATCGAGCCGGTCAGCTTGCGCAGCGATTGCGACATGAGCCGCGCCTGCAGGCCGACGTGGCTGTCGCCCATCTCGCCCTCGATCTCCGCGCGCGGGACCAGCGCGGCGACCGAATCGACCACCAACACGTCAATCGCGTTCGAGCGCACCAATGTGTCGACGATCTCCAGCGCCTGTTCGCCAGTGTCGGGCTGCGACACGATCAGTTCGTCGATGTCGACGCCCAGCTTCTTGGCGTAGACGGGGTCGAGCGCATGCTCGGCATCGACGAAAGCAGCGGTACCGCCCGCCTTTTGCGCCTCGGCAATGGTATGCAGCGCTAGCGTCGTCTTACCGGAGCTTTCAGGACCGTAGATTTCGATCACCCGACCGCGCGGCAGTCCGCCGACGCCCAACGCGATGTCGAGGCCCAGCGAGCCGGTCGAGATCGCCTCGACCTGCATCGCCTCTTTCGAGCCCAGCTTCATCGCCGAGCCCTTGCCGAACGCGCGGTCGATCTGAGCCAGCGCCGCGTCCAATGCCCGCTGCCGTTCCGCGCTTTGCGCCATGCCGTCCCCTCCGATGAGCTTGAGCTGTGCCGCCATGGCCGCTTCTCCTTCTCGCCTCTAATCGCAAGGTCGCAGCCCCGCAACGGCGCCACGACGATGCTCTCGTATCGCCTTTGTTCCCTAGGAACAAGAGGGGAACTTTGCGGCGTGCAGTGCTTGCGTTCAAACGCCGCACAGCCTAGCCGCGAGCGAGTGAGCACCCTCCCCGCCTCTACTGTGCCGACGCCAACGAACGCGCCGGAGCCGCCATATCTTCGCGGTCTCAATACCCCACAGCGGGACGCGGTGCTGACCACGGAAGGGCCAGTCCTGGTGCTCGCCGGAGCCGGAACAGGCAAGACCAGCGCTCTCACCGCGCGCATCGCGCACATCATCGCCAGCCGCCGAGCCTACCCAAGCCAAATCCTGGCGCTGACCTTCACCAACAAGGCCGCGCGGGAGATGCGGGAGCGCACCGAACGCATGCTCGGACCGATGGCGGAGGGGATGGGCTGGTTCGGCACCTTCCACGCGATCGCCGCCAAAATGTTGCGCCGCCACGCGGAGCTCGTCGGGCTGCACAGCAACTTCTCGATCCTCGACGTTGACGACCAACTGCGGGTCATCAAGCAGATCCTGAACGCCGAGAATGTCGACGACAAACGCTGGTCTGCGAGGCAGTTCGCCGGGCTGCTCGACCGTTGGAAGAACCGCGGGCTCACGCCCGACGAGGTATCGCCAGGCGACGACGACGGCTTCGCGCACGGCAAGGGGCAAAGACTTTACACCTTGTATCAGGAGCGGCTGAAGGCGCTCAACGCCTGCGACTTCGGCGATCTGTTGCTGCACATGCTGGTCGTCCTTCGCACCCACCGCGACGTGCTCGAGGACTACCATCGCCGCTTTCGCTACATCCTTGTCGACGAATATCAGGACACCAACCAGGTCCAGTATCTGCTGCTGCGGCTGCTCGCGCAGGGGCACCGCAACATCGCTGTCGTCGGCGACGACGACCAATCGATTTATTCATGGCGCGGCGCAGAAGTTGCCAATATCCTTCGGTTCGAAAAGGATTTTCCGGGCGCAAAGGTGATCCGCCTCGAGCAAAATTACCGCTCGACCCCGCACATTTTGGGCGCTGCCTCCGGGCTAATCGCCAACAATGGCGAGCGGCTCGGCAAGACGCTGTGGACCGAGGTCGACGCGGGTGAGAAGGTTCGCGTCATTGGCGTCTGGGACGGCCCAGAAGAGGCGCGTCGCGTGGGCGAGGAGATCGAGGGGCTGATGCGCGACGGGGTTTCGCCAGACCACGCGGCGATCCTGGTTCGCGCCAGTTTTCAGACGCGAGAGTTCGAAGAGCGCTTCGTGCAGATCGGCCTTCCTTACCGTATCGTCGGGGGGTTCCGCTTTTATGAGCGCGCCGAAATCCGCGACGCCATCGCCTATTTGCGGCTGATCCATCAGCCCGCGGACGACTTGGCCTTCGAGCGCATCGTCAACACCCCCAAACGCGGGCTCGGTGACAAGGCGATCGCGGCGGTTCACCGCGTCGCTCGCGACGGGGGTGTCCCGCTGCTTGGTGCGGCCGCGATGATCGCCGACAGCGACGAGGGCACACCGCAAGCGCGCCGTGCGCTGGGCAACTTCGCGAGCTGCATCGTCCGGTGGCGGGAGGCATCGGCAGCGATGCGGCATCCGCAACTGATGCAGTTGGTGCTCGATGAGTCGGGCTACACGATGATGCTGCAGGCCGACCGCAGTGCGGAGGCGGCGGGGCGGCTCGACAACCTCACCGAACTCGTCCGCGCGATGGAGGAGTATGACACGCTCGAGGCGTTCCTCGAGCATGTCAGCCTGGTGATGGACAATGAGGCGGCTGCGGGTGAGCCCAAGGTAACGGTGATGACCGTCCACGCGGCCAAGGGGCTGGAGTTCGATCACGTCTTCCTCGCCGGGTGGGAAGATGGGCTGTTCCCGTCGCAGCGGGCGTTGGACGAAGGCGGCTCGGCGGCGCTCGAGGAGGAGCGGCGGCTCGGCTATGTAGCGATCACGCGGGCGAAGCGGCGCTGCACCATCCTCCACGCCGCCAACCGCCGGGTCTACGGCCAGTGGCAGAGCGCGATCCCCTCGCGCTTCGTCGCGGAGCTGCCAGCCGACCATATCGAAACCGAGACCACGATGTCCGGTGGCGAGTCGTTATGGCGCGCCAACTGGACGCAGGCCGCCGACCCCTTCGCCGACGTCGCGCGCGGGACCGGGCGGGGGCCCGGGTGGAACCGCGCCAAGGCGATCGGTTTCGACCCCGCGCCCAAGCGCGTCGCCGAAGCCCGGGGCAGCGCCGTCAGCTTCGGTAACCCGGGGCGCTCCGACCTCGCCATCGGCATGCGCGTGTTCCACGACAAGTTCGGATACGGGACGATTGGCGACATCGAAGGAAACAAGCTGACGATCGACTTCGAGTCGGGGTCGCAAAAGCGACTGCTCGACAGTTTCGTGTCGATCGCATGACGGAAGGAGCCCGGCCGCCGCACCCGCTGCGCATCGGCGTATATCGCCATTACCTCCTGGCGCGGTTCGCATCGACCATCGCGCTTGCAGGGATGACGCTGATCATCGGCTGGCAGATGTATCATCTCGCTCGGCTGACGATGAGCGTCCGGGAAGCGACCTTCCTGCTGGGCATGATCGGGGTCGCGCAGTTTGTGCCGCTCTTTCTTTTGACGCCGGTGACGGGGCTCGTCGCTGACAGTTACGATCGGCGCTGGATCGCCCGAGCCACGACCGCGCTGATGCTCGTCGTTGCCACCGGTCTTGCGATCGCGACGTCGAGCGACCGGATTTCCATTCCGCTGCTGTTCGTCGCGGCGGTGGCGATGGGGGTCGCGCGCGCCTTTTCAGGCCCGGCGTTTAGCGCGCTCGCCCCCAACCTCGTCCCGCGCGAGCAGCTGCCGACCGCCATCGCCCTGTCGTCGACCGTGTGGCAGGTGGGAACGATTGCGGGGCCGAGCGTCGGCGGCGTTCTCTACGCGTTTCATCATAGTCTGAGCTACGCGGCGTCGGGTGCGCTCTATCTGTTCGCGCTGCTGTTGCTGATGCTGCTGCCCCGCGTCCCCCAGCCCGCGGTGCATCCGGATCATCGCCCGCTCGAACGGATGCGCGAGGGTTTTCGCTACGTACGCACGAACCGGCTCGTGCTCGCCTCGATCACGCTCGATCTGTTCGCGGTGCTGCTGGCGGGCGCGACCGCGCTGCTGCCGGTGTTCGCGCGCGACATATTGCACACCGACAGCCGCGGGCTCGGCATCCTTGCCGCGAGCATGGGCGTGGGAGCGGCGGGGGTGGCGCTGTTGTTCGCCTGGCGCCCGCTCAAACGCGACGTCGGCACCAAGATGCTCGCCGCTGTGGCGGTTTTCGGCGTCGCGGTCATCGTCTTCGGCCTCTCGCGCAATTTCTGGCTGAGCGTTGGCGCGCTCGCTGTGGCGGGGGCGGCGGACATGGTGTCGGTGTACGTGCGCTCGTCCCTGATCCAGCTGCACACGCCCGACGCGATGCGTGGCCGCGTCAGCGCCGTCAGCCAGCTCACCATCTCCGCCTCGAACGAGCTTGGTGAAGCGGAGAGCGGGCTTCTTGGGTCGTTGATCGGGCCCGTCGCCGCGGTCGTCGTCGGCGGAGTGGGTGCGATCGTCGTCACCGCGATCTGGGCCTGGCGTTACCCCGAACTCAGGCTTGCAAAGAGCTTCGATCCTCCCGACATGGCGCGCTGACTGAACACCCGGAGCGCGTCATGAAAGCCGAATCGATCCTCGCCACCATCGGCCGGACCCCGCACGTCCGCATCAACCGCCTGTTTGCGGACAGTGGGCATGAGGTGTGGGTCAAATGTGAGCGCGCCAACCCCGGCGGGTCGATCAAGGATCGCATCGCGCTGGCAATGATCGAGGCGGCGGAGGCGGACGGGCGCCTGAAGCCCGGTGGGACCATAGTCGAACCGACCAGCGGCAACACCGGCATCGGCCTCGCCATGGTTGCGGCAGTGAAGGGCTACCACCTGGTGCTGGTAATGCCGGAGTCGATGTCGATCGAGCGGCGGCGCCTGATGCTCGCTTATGGTGCGCGCTTCGACCTCACCCCGCGCGACAAGGGTATGAAGGGCGCAATCGAACGTGCGCAGGAGCTGGTCGCGCAAACGCCTGGCGCCTGGATGCCGCAGCAGTTCGACAATCCCGTCAACATCGACGTGCATGTGCGCACGACGGCGGAGGAAATCCTTGCCGACTTCGCCGACTGCCCGCCCGATGTGCTCATCACCGGGGTCGGCACCGGCGGGCACATCACCGGCTGCGCGCGCGTGTTGAAGGCGCGCTGGCCGCAGCTCAAGGTTTTCGCGGTCGAACCGGCACTGTCGCCGGTAATTTCCGGGGGCGCGCCGGGCGCTCACCCGATTCAAGGGATTGGCGCGGGCTTCGTGCCGGCCAATCTCGACACGAGCGCGATCGATGGCGCGATCCAGGTGGAAGCCGATGTCGCCAAGGAGATGGCGCGTCGTTGCGCTCGTGAGGAGGGCATGCTGGTCGGCATCAGCTCGGGCGCAACGCTCGCGGCGATCGCGCAGAAGCTTGGCGAACTTCCGGCCGGCAGCCGCGTGCTCGGCTTCAACTACGACACGGGCGAACGGTATCTATCGGTGCCGGACTTCCTGCCCGAGGCCTGACGGGGCGTCCATTCTTGCATCGCCGTCGCTCCCGCTCCCCGGCGCCGCCGGGCATCATAGTGCTGGTGTTGATGGTGGCGCTCGTGGCGGCGTTCGCCCCGCTCGCGCTTGGGCCGAGTGCGGACGGCGACGGGGTGGCGCCGATGGCTGCCCCGGGAGCACCCCCGCCCCCGGTTCAGCCGGTCACGCTCCTGCCCGTCACGCCAGCCGACGCGCGCGCGCTCAATGCGGCGCAGCCATTCGTCAACGCCGACAACCCTGCGGCTCGCCCGTTTCGCTTTGCGGGAACCGTCGAGGATAATGCGCGCGCCACCGATTGCCTCGCCGCCGCTGCGTTATACGAGAGCGGCGACGACATGGCCGGGCAGCGGTCCGTCATCCAGGTGGTGCTCAACCGGGTGCGTCACCCCGCCTATCCGAACACCGTGTGCGGGGTCGTGTTTCAGGGGTCGGAGCGCGCGACCGGCTGCCAGTTCACCTTCACCTGCGACGGCGCACTTGCGCGCCGCTACTCCACCGCCGCGTGGGAACGTGCGCGCGGGAACGCGATTGCTGCGCTTTACGGCTCGGTCGACCCAAGCGTCGGTTTGGCGACGCATTATCACACCGACTGGGTACGACCGGTGTGGAGCGGGTCGCTCGACAAGGTTGCGCAAGTCGGCACGCACCTTTTCTTCCGATGGCCGGGCTATTGGGGGAGCGCCCGCGTGATGCGACCAGGCGGCGGCATCCGGGAGCCCGCCGTCGCCAAGCTCGCCTCGCTGTCGCCATTTCACGCGCTCGCGTTGGGGGCCACGTTTCCGGCTGCGGATGGGGGCGAGGAGTCGCCTGCCAGCGCTGAACTCGCCGCGCTAGCCAAGGGACCGGTGCGTCAGACCGTCGTTCCTGCCGCGCCGTTCGAGCTGGGCGACACGATCATTCTGACGCTTGGCCCTCGTGCGCCGGAGAGTTTCCCGCAGCTTGCCGAGCAGGCGTGCGGCGCGCGAGACTATTGCAAGGTGATGGGCTGGTCCGATCCGACGACCGTCCCGACGGGCGGGCAGATTGGCGACCAGGCACGGGCGGCGATGAGTTTTTCCTACCTGCGCAACCGTTCGGCCGGACTAGAGCGCGCTCTCTGGAATTGCGCTCAGTTCCCCCGCGAGCAGCGGCAGCAGTGCATGCGCCGTACGACGTAATATCACTTACGCGCCGAGCTTAGTCGCGCCGCTCCCCGCCTGAGACGTTGGTTGCGAGGCGAGTCCGGCGCCGCGCGCGCCGCACTCGCAGAGCGCGCTGGCCCTGTTGCCAACCTTTCCAGAGTCCTCGCCGTTTCCAAGGTTCGAGGAAGCCATCGGCGGCATCGGGATCGAGCAGTTCGTTGTCGGCAATAAATCGGTCGAGCCGGCCCGGTGGAGTGAGGTCCAACAAATCGAGCCGCCGCCGACCCGGTTTGGTAAGCGCGTCAATGGCGCCGATCAGCGAGCCGCCTGCTGCCTCAACCGCGGCTGCAACCTCCTCCCCTGTAGCACCGCAATGCTCACCCATGAGACGGTGTCGGATCGCGGAGATGGCCGGGCCGACGTCGCGGTTGGCATCCAACGCTGCGTCAATGGCCACATCACATTCGCTGTCGAGCCCGAGCGAACGATTGTTGAGGTTCGCCGAACCGACGCGCAGGAAGCGATCGTCGACGATGGAAACCTTGGCATGGACATAGATGTCCTGCCCTTGCGCGGTGACGGGCACGTAAATTCGAAAGCGGTTGTGCCGGTCCGCGCGCCCCACCGCCCGTGCCAGTCGCACGCGAGCGGCATCCATCGCCATCTGCTCGAGCCAGCCGTCGGCCGTGCGCGGCATCACCAGAATAACCTCCGGCGGATCCTCCTCCTGCATGCGCGCGGCGATGGCTGCGGCGATCTTGCCCGACGTGAGATACTGATTTTCGATGTAGATAAAGCGGCGCGCGGCCGCGATCATATCGATGAACAGCGCCTCGACCTCGCGAACCTCGGGGCGACCGGCGTAGGCCGCACTGGTGCGCGCAATCGCGATATCGACGTTCTCGAACTCCGCGAAGAGTTCTTCTGGCCATTGCGCCGGACATGGCTCGATCGCGCGAAGCTGTTCGCCGGTGGCGTGCTCCCACCGGCCCCGCCCGAGTTCGGAGAGGCTCGCGGCGACCTCTCCGTCCATCATCATGGTGACGTCATGCCAGGGCGCGTAGGCCTTGCCGTCGGGGTTCTTGCGCCGCGGTTCCTCGTCCGCATGCTCGCACCGATCCCAGCGTGCGCTGGAAATATCGATACCGCCGCACACCGCGAGGCAATCGTCGATCACCACGATCTTCTGGTGGTGGCTGGACCCGACCGGATGCGCACTATCGTAGCGATAGCGGATGGCGCGCGCGGCTTTCCAGCGCAGCAGCCACATGACCGCGGCCGGGCGAAGGAACTGGCGCATCGCGCCGAAGCTCCATTTGAGGACGTCGATCTCACGCGCCGGATTTGTTTTCGCGAGCCGCAGGAAGAAGGCACCGAGGCTCTCACCCTGACCCCGTTCGTCCGGCTCGAGCGGGATGCGAACGTCGAAGTCCCAGCCGATGATGAGGATCCGGTGCTGCGCGCCCAGCATCAGCTGGCGGACGATGTGGTAGTATGCGGCGGCGTCGACCACCACTGCCGCCTTCGTGCTGCGGCTGATCTTCCAGCAATTGCGCCCAGCCTCGACGATCGGAAGCAGACGGTTGCCGTCGTCGCCGGTGTCCTCGGCAAAGCCAGTATTCGACTCCGGCCGATCACTCACCGGCACGCTCCCCCCCTTACGTCCATCTGGTCAATATGCGCACCGACCCGCGAGGCGCAATCCGTCAGCGCTGCGGCATGACCGCGTCGACGAGCTTGGCGAAGGCAGCTGCGCGGTGACTGATCGCGTGCTTGCGCGCAGGGTCCATCTCGCCGAAGGTTTCGCGCTCCCCGTCCGGGCGGAATACAGGATCGTAGCCGAAGCCGCGGTCGCCGCGCGGTGGCCAAACGAGTTCCCCCGACACGCGACCTTCGAACAGAGCCTCCGCACCGTCCGGCCAGGCGATCGCGAGTGTGCAGACAAATTGCGCGCTACGGTCGACGCCCTCCCCTTGCGCGGCCAGCAGTCCCTCGACCTTGCCCATGGCGAGATACCAGTCGCGACCGGGAGGCCCCTCGAAAGCCTGCCGCTGCGCCCAATCGGCGGTGTAGACGCCGGGCTTGCCAGCCAGCGCGGCGACCTCGAGCCCGCTGTCGTCAGCAAGTGCGACCATGCCGCTTTCCCGCGCCGCCGCATGCGCCTTGATGCGCGCATTCTGACGAAAGGTCTCGCCATCCTCCACCGGCTCGGGAAGGCCGAGCGAGCCGGCGCTGACGGGATCGATGCCATAGGGCCCGAGCAGAGCAGCGATCTCGCGCAGCTTGCCCTCATTGTGCGTCGCGATGACAAGCCGCCCGGGTTCGAGCCTGCGCATAATCAGCGCCCGACCGCCCGATCCTGCGCCGCGAAAATCTCCGCGCAGCCGATCCGGGCGAGGCGCAACAAGCGGAGCAGCGCCTCCTCATCATAGGGTGCACCTTCCGCGGTCGCTTGCACCTCAGCCATGCGTCCGTCGCCCAGCAGCACGAAGTTGGCGTCGGCATCCGCACCCGAATCCTCGACATAATCGAGGTCGAGCACCGGCACGCCGCCAACGATGCCGCAGCTCACCGCAGCAACCTTGGTGACGATCGGGTCCTCGCTCAACGCGCCGGCGCGCATGAGCCCATCGACGGCCAGGCGGAGAGCCACCCAAGCGCCCGAAATCGCGGCGGTGCGAGTGCCGCCGTCGGCCTGTATGACGTCGCAATCGAGGGTGATCTGGCGCTCTCCGAGCTTTTGCAAATCTGTCACCGACCGCAAGGAACGGCCGATAAGTCGTTGTATCTCCTGGGTCCGCCCCGACTGCTTGCCCTTCGCCGCCTCGCGGTTGCCGCGGGTGTGCGTCGCGCGGGGTAGCATGCCATATTCGGCGGTGACCCAGCCCTGCCCCTTGCCGCGCAACCACGGCGGCAGGCGCTCCTCGACGCTCGCGGTGACCAGCACCTTGGTGTCGCCGAAACCGATCAACACGCTTCCCTCGGCGTGCCGGGTGAAGCCGGTTTCGATGCTGATCGTGCGCATCGCGTCGGCGGCGCGGCCGGAGGGGCGCATGGGAAAGCTCCTGTCTGTCTCGATTGGCCCCGCGCTTAGGCGAACCGCCCAGGACACGCTAGTGACAGCGCGACGGCGAACGATAAGGTGGAGCGATGCTGCTGCACCTGCCCATCCTGTCCGCCGTTAGAAGGGCCCGCCCGGCCGGTAGCCGCGCTTCCCGAGGGTAGAGGATGGCTCATCCGATAGACGACCTTTCCCAGCGGGCGAGAGACATATTCGCGAGCGTCGTCGACGCTTATCTCGCCGACGGGCAACCGGTGGGGTCGCGCACGATCGCGCGACAAGGGGCGTTCAACCTATCTCCGGCGTCGATCCGCAATGTGATGCAGGATTTGGAGGAGGCGGGGCTCCTCGCCGCGCCGCACACCAGCGCCGGGCGAATCCCGACCGAGCGCGGGCTGCGACTGTTCGTCGACGGCATGATGCAGGTGGCGGAGCCCGACCGCGCCGATCGCGCGCAGATCGAACGATCGGTCGCCGACGGCCCGGTGGAAACCGCCCTCGCCAACGCCACCGCTGCATTGTCGGGCCTGTCGGCGTGCGCGGGGCTGGTGATGGTGCCCCGCTCAGAACGGGTGCTCAAGGAAGTGGCGTTCGCCCCGCTCTCCGATGGCCGCGCTTTCCTCATCCTCGTCGCGGCGGACGGATCGGTCGAGAATCGCGTCATCGACCTGCCCGCTGGCGCGGACCCCGGCGTGCTGATGGCGGCGGGGCGCTTGCTAACCGAAGCGGTGCGCGGTCGCACGCTCGCGGCCGCGCAGGCCGAAGCCACGCGAGCGCTCGCGGACAGGCGGAGTGCCATCGACGCTGCGGCGGCGGACCTGGTCGTACGCGGTCTCGCGGTGTGGAGTGAGGATGCTTCGAACCGCCCGGTGCTGATCGTGCGCGGTCAGGCGCGGCTGATCGACGAGGCCGCCACGCGCGATCTCGCACGGGTGCAAACGCTGCTCGAGGAACTCGAAACGCAGGGGCAGATCGCCGAACTCCTCGCGTCGGCGGGCGCAGGCGCTGCGACGCGCATATTCATCGGAGCCGAAACCAACCTGTTCGCGTTGTCAGGCTCGAGCCTGGTCGCCGCGCCCTTTCACGGACACGACGGACGGGTGGTGGGGGTGGTCGGCGTGATCGGACCCACTCGGCTAAACTATGCGCGGATCGTTCCGATGGTGGACTTTACCGCTCAAACGCTGGCAAGGCTGATGCGATGAACGAGAACAACCCCTCCCCCACTCCCGCCGATAACGAAGCCGCCACCATCGCCGCCGAGGCTGCAGCGGAGGCCAACACCGCCGCCGCGCCCGCTGGCGATGATGCGATCATCGAACTCGAAGCGAGGCTCGCCGAGGCGAAACAGGATGCACTCTACGCGCGCGCAGAGGTGCAGAACGTGCGCCGCCGCGCCGAAAAGGAGGTCGCAGACGCGCACGCCTACTCAGCGACGAAGTTCGCTCGCGACGTGCTGTCGGTGGCAGACAATTTGACCCGCGCGCTGGAGGTTATCCCCGCCGCCGCCCGTGAGGACGAAACTTGGGCACCACTCGTCACCGGCCTCGAGGCGACCCAGCGCGAGCTGGCGGCAGTGTTCGAACGCAATGGCATCACACGCATCGCCGCGATGGGCCAGCCGCTCGATCCGAACCTTCACCAGGCGATGATGGAAGTCCCGAGCGCCGACGCTGAACCTGGCACGATCGTGCAGGAAATCCAGGCCGGCTACCAGATCAAGGATCGCCTGCTGCGCCCTGCTTTGGTTGG
>CAKZIN010000018.1 GCA_936933955.1 uncultured Sphingopyxis sp.
CGCTGGTGGTGGCGGTCGGCAGCGTCACCAATGATTTCGGCACGCCGGGCGCAGCGCACGCGCTGGCGCGCCACGGCCATGCCGACATCGCCATCGTCGCCAATGGCGAGGAAGCGCAGGCGCTCTCCCCGCTGCCGCTCGCCGCGCTGCGCTGGGAGCCCGGCGCGCTCGATGCGGCGCGGCGGTTCGGGTTCACCTGTGTGGGCGATCTGTTGCCGCTGCCGCGCGCGCCGCTGGCCAAGCGGCTCGGCCTCGCCGCGATCCGGCGGCTGGACGAAGCGCTGGGCCGCGCCGCCGAACCGCTCGTGCCCGTCGCCGCGCCCGACCCGATCCGCGTCGAGCGGCGGCTGGTCGAACCGATCGGCACCCCCGAAGCGATCGATCAGGTGGCGGGCGACCTCGTCGCCGACCTCATCGCCGAACTGCAACGGCGCGGGGCTGGCGTGCGTGCGCTGGCGCTCGATTACGAGCGGGTCGACGGCGGGCGCCAGCGCATCGCCTTTGGCACCGCGCGGGCGACGCGCGAGGGGGCGCACCTCCTCCGCCTCCTCCACCTGCGCCGCGAGCGGATCGACCCCGGCTTCGGCATCGAACGCATGGCGCTCCACGTGCTGCGCGCCGAGCCGCTCGGCGCAACCAACATCGGCGCCGTGCTGGCGGGGGAGGCGGCGCCGGTCGATGTCGCCGCGTTGGTCGACCGGCTCGCCGCGCGGGTCGGGCCGGAGGCGCTGTTCCGCCTCGCGCCGGTCGAAAGCGACGTGCCCGAACGCGGCGTCGCACGCGTGTCTCCGCTGGCGGAGCCCGCCGACTTCGCGCGCTGGCGGCGGCCGGCGCGGCTGCTGCGGCGGCCCGAACCGCTCGATCAGGTGATCGCGCTGCTGCCCGACGCACCGCCGCGACGCTTCACCTGGCGCGGTGAGGCGCATGAGGTCGTCGCCGGCGACGGCCCCGAACGCATCCATGGCGAATGGTGGCGCGCCGAGCGCGAGATGTGGGCGGTGCGCGATTATTACATCGTCGAAGACAGCCGCGGCGCGCGCTTCTGGCTGTTCCGCCGCGGCGACGGCCTGGGCGGCGAAACCGGCGACATGAGCTGGCACATCCACGGGCTGTTCGGATGATCACCGCGAACTTGCCCCCCTATGTCGAGCTGCAGGTCACCACGCACTTCAGCTTCCTGCGCGGCGCGTCGAGCCCGGAGGAGCTGTTCAGCGCAGGCGCGATGATGGGTGCCGATGCGCTGGGCATCACCGACTGGCATTCGGTCGCGGGCATGGTGCGCGCGTGGGAGGCGCAAAAGATCACCGGCGTGCGGCTGATCGCAGGCGCGCGCGTGACCAGCGAGGACGGCCCCACCGACGCCCCCGACCGCCGCACGCTGCTCCTCTACCCCACCACCCGCGCCGCCTGGTCGCGGCTGACGCGGCTGCTGACCATCGGCAAGGCGCGCGGAGGCAAGGGCGCGTGTCAGCTCGGCTGGGCGGACATCGCCGCGTGGAGCGAGGGGCTGATCGCCATCCTGGTGCCCGAGGAGGCGGACGACCCGGGCCTCCCCGCCGCGCTCGCCGACCTGGCCGCGACGTTCGGGAGCCGCGCCTATCTCGCGCTGACGTGGCGGCGGCGGCCGGGGGATGCGGTGCGGATCGACGCGCTCGACGCGCTGGCGGCGGCGCATGGGGTGAAGGGGGTGGCGACCGGCGACGTGCTCTACCATGCCGAGGAGGCGCGGCTGCTGCAGGACGTCGTCACCGCCATCCGCGAGAAAAAGACCATCGACACGCTGGGCTTCGCGCGCGAGCGCAACGCCGACCGCGCGCTCAAAAGCCCGCAGGAAATGGCCCGCCGCTTCGCCCCCTGGCCGCACGCGCTCGCCGCGACGCGCGAGATCGCCGACGCCTGCCGCTTCGACCTCGGCGAACTCAGCTACCAATATCCGCACGAGGAGCTGATCCCCGGTAAAAGCGCGCAGGAGGCGCTGGAGCAGCTGACGTGGGAGGCCGCGCGCGAACGGTTCCTTTCGGGCCTCCCGGAGGCGCACGAAAAACAGATCGCGCACGAGCTGCGGCTGATCCGCGAGCTCGACTACGCCCCCTATTTCCTCACCGTCTATGCGATCGTCCGCGAGGCGCGGCGGCGTGGGATCCTGTGTCAGGGGCGCGGCAGCGCCGCCAACAGCTGCGTCTGCTTCGTGCTCGGCATCACCTCGATCGACCCGATCCAGCACGAACTGTTGTTCGAACGCTTCGTCTCGGGCGAGCGGCGCGAACCGCCCGACATCGACGTCGATTTCGAGCATGAGCGGCGCGAGGAGATCATCCAGTGGATCTATGACACCTACGGCCGCACCCGCGCCGCGCTGACCGCGGTGATCATCCGCTACCGCGCGCGCGGGGCGATGCGCGAGGTGGGGAAGGCGCTGGGCCTCCCTGAAGACCTCACCGGCGCGCTCGCCGGGCTCGTCTGGGGGTGGAGCGAGGATGGGGTGGGCGAACGGCAGGTCAACCAGCTCAACCTCAATCTCTCCGACCGGCGGCTGGCGCTCGCGCTGGACCTCGCGCGGCGGCTGATCGGCACTCCGCGCCACCTGTCGCAGCATCCCGGCGGGTTCGTGCTGACGCATGACCGATTGGACGACCTCGTCCCCATCGAACCCGCGGCGATGGTCGACCGGCAGGTGATCGAATGGGACAAGGACGACATCGACGCATTGAAATTCATGAAGGTCGACGTGCTCGGGCTCGGCATGCTCGGCTGCATGAACCGCGCCTTCAACCTGCTGCGCGAGAATAAGGGCATCGATATTTCGATGGCCGATCTGCAGGACGACGACCCCGCGACCTTTGCCATGATCCGGCGGGCGGACACTCTGGGGGTGTTCCAGATCGAAAGCCGCGCGCAGATGGCGATGCTGCCGCGGATGAAGCCGACCAAATTCTACGACCTCGTCATCGAAGTCGCGATCGTGCGCCCGGGACCGATCCAGGGCGACATGGTCCACCCCTATCTCCGTCGGCGGGAGGGCAAGGAGGATCCCGAATATCCGCGTCCCGAGCTCAAAGCGGTGCTCGAAAAGACGCTGGGCGTGCCGCTGTTTCAGGAACAGGCGATGAAGGTCGCCATCGTCGGCGCGGGCTTCTCCCCGGCGAAGGCTGACGCGCTGCGCCGCGCGATGGCGACGTTCAAGTTCACCGGCGGGGTCAGCAAATTCTACGACGAGCTGGTCGATGGCATGGTCGAACGCGGCTACCCGCGCGACTTCGCCGAACGCACCTTCAAACAGCTCGAAGGGTTCGGCAGCTACGGCTTTCCCGAAAGCCACGCGGCGAGCTTTGCCAAGATCGCCTACGCTTCGTCATGGATGAAGTGCCACCATCCCGACGTGTTCTGCGCGGCGCTGCTGAACGCGCAGCCGATGGGCTTCTACGCCCCCGCGCAGATCGTGCGCGACGCGGTCGAACATGGGGTGGAGGTGCGCCCGATCGACATCAACGCCAGCCGCTGGGACGCGAGCCTCGAACCCGCGCCGGGGCGGTTCCTTGCCGTGCGGCTGGGCTTCAACATGGTGCGCGGGCTCGCCGATGCGCATGCCGCGCGGATTGTCGCGGCGCGGGGCGATACGCCTTACGCGAGCATCGAGGATGTGTGGCAGCGCGCCGGGGTGCCGCGTGCGGCGATCGAGCGGCTCGCCGATGCGGACGCCTTTGCGCGACTCGGCGACACGCGGCGCCCGGCGGTGTGGGCGGTGCGCGGCCTAGGCGAAGCGCCGCTGCCGTTGTTCGCTGCCGCCGAAGCCGCCGCCGCGGGCGATGCGGAAGCGCGCGAGGCGGCGATCGGCCTCCCAGCCATGCCCGACGGGCGCGAGGTGGTGGAGGATTACCGCTCGACGCAACTCTCGCTGCGCGCGCATCCGCTGCAATTCCTGCGCCCCGAGCTCGAGGCGCGCGGGTTTCGTCGCTGCGAGGAACTGCGCCAGATGAAGGACGGCGCGCGGGTCGAGGTCGCGGGGCTGATTCTCGTCCGGCAAAAACCAGGCAGTGCCAAGGGCGTGCTGTTCATCACCATCGAGGATGAGAGCGGCGTCGCCAACGGCGTGCTGTGGCCCGACCGTTTCGAAGCGCAGCGCCGCACGATCATGACCGCGGCGATGGTCAGCCTGAAAGGCCGCGTCCAGCGCGAAGGCGAGGTGATCCACGTCATCGTCGAACGCGTCGGCGATTTGGGTGCCCTGCTCGCCAGCATCGCCCAGCGTGCGCTCCCCGGGCGGCGGGGCGCGGCGGGCGAGCTGCCCGCGCCGGTCAGCAAAGGCGCCGCGCCCGAC
>CAKZIN010000019.1 GCA_936933955.1 uncultured Sphingopyxis sp.
GCCGTCGCTCCCGCGGCCCCCGCTCCGGCCACCGCGGCGACGCCGAGCCAGCCGCTACCCGGCGCCGCTGCGGCCAGCAATGAGCCGAAGCTCGTGTCGATCGGTCCGGGCGGCTTCATCCGGCAGGGCCCAGGCGACCAGCAGGCGCCGATCCCGCCGGCGCCGCCGCGTCGTCGCGTGCCCGCTAAGCCGTCGCCGGAGATTGCCGACAAGACGAGCCTCCTCGACCTCAACGACCGCATCTGTCGCTGGCCGATGGGGCATCCGGGTGAAGCCGACTTCCACTTCTGCGGAGAGGCGGTGAACCCGGGCTACCCTTATTGTGTCGACCATTGCGGGCGCGCATTCCAGGCGCAGCTGCCGCGAGGCACCCGCCGCCCCCCACCCCCGCCCTTTGGCGGCCCGCGGGTCCGCTGACGCGACGTCAGCTATAATGATGGACCGAGCGGTGGCGTGAAAGCTCGTCGGGCGCGGGGGCTCGAAATTGAGCCTCCACCTCGTCGAACATCGCTCGGTCGATCGGGAAGCTCAGTTCTCCGCCCTCGGAGTTGCGGTTCTGCGTTCGCGACCATCGGGTCTCGGCGTCGGTCTCAAAGAGGTGAGCGATGACCGGGAGTCCGGCCAGATCGGCGGCGTCGAGCACGCCGCAGCGCGCGTTTGCATCGACCCAACCAGCCTCGATCATGACCGCCAATCCCGCGGTAGCAGCGTCAACCGCGGTCGCGACCATGCGACAGCGCACCCGCCGTACGCGCTCCAACGCCCATGCAATGTCCGGAGGGTCGGGCGCGTCTGGCCAGAATAACTCCGCCATCCAGGCGTCGATGCTGAGGAAGATCACCTTGGACTGATCGCGCAACATCCGGCGCGCGAAGGTTGTTTTTCCCGCGCCGGTGCTGCCAATCAAGAGGTGGAGCGCACCCGCATCCAGGTGCGCTCCCCACGTCATCAGTTGCTGCGCCGGGCGACCGCTTCGGCGAGGCCGGGGACGTGTTGCGCGCCCGTCCGGACCTGCGCGGTGGATGCTGCGAGCGCGTTGCCGATCGGCTCCGCGCGGCCGCCGAGGCAGCTTGCGAGGAAATTCTCGGCCACCGCCTGGAAGGCGATGTTGTTCTGCGGACGCGCGAACCCGTGCCCTTCGTCGGGGAACAGCACGTAGGTCACCGGCACCGACCGGCCCGACAGCGACTGCACGATCTGGTCGCTCTCCGCCTGCTTGACGCGCGGGTCGTTGGCGCCCTGCCCGATCAGCAGCGGACGCACGATGTCGTTGGCGCGGTTGAGCGGCGATGCGCGGTCGAGCAGCGCACGGCCTTCCGCGGTCGTGGGGTCACCCATCTGGCGATACATGCGCCGCCGCCCGGCTTCCCAATAAGGCGGGATGGTCGAGAGGAGCGTCTGCAGGTTCGACGGGCCGACGATGTCGACGCCGCACGCGAAGGTCGTCGGCGTAAAGGCCAGCCCGGCGAGAGTCGCATAGCCGCCATAGCTCCCACCCATGATCGCGACCTTGTCCGCAGTCGTCACGCCCGACCGCACCGCCCAGTTGACCGAGTCGATCAGGTCGTCGTGCATCGCGAGGCCCCACTGGAGGTTACCCGCGTTGCCAAAGCGCTTTCCGAAGCCGGTCGAGGAGCGATAATTGACCGACAGCACCGCATAGCCGCGATTGGCCAGCCACTGGTGCTGCGTGTTGTAGCCATAGCCATCGCGCGCCCAGGGCCCGCCGTGGACGAGCAGCACCAGCGGCACCGGTGTTTCGGCCCGACCGTCGCGGTTGCGATCGGCATTCGCGGGGAGCGTGAGGTAGCTCGGCAGCGTCATTCCGTCGCGCGAGCGGATCTCGACCGGGTGCATCGGCACCAGCGGCGCTCCCGCCAATACCGGACGCGGCGTGTAGAATTCGGTCACGCGTCGCGATGCGCGATCGAACAGGTAGACCTTCCCCGTTTCGTAGACCGGGTCGACCGACACCAGCCAGCGCGTATCGTCTTCCGTCCGGCTGGTGATCGACACGTCCGCATCGCCGAATCGCTGCTTCAGAAACTCATAGTCGCGCCGCACCTGCGGGTCGGAGATGTGCCACTGATTGCGCAGATAATATTCGGCATATCCCTGGACTTCGCCGGTGCGCGGATTGGTCAGCGTACCAGCAATATCGGCGCGAGGGCTTTCCCCGATCAGGCGGCGCTGCCCCGTGCGGGTATCCTCCGCATAAAGGGCCGCAGTGTCGCGACCCTGCGAGTCGCTCCAGTAAAGCGTACGACCGTCATAGGTGTAGCCGATCGGAGCATCGAGCCCGTCGTCGAGCGTGGTCGTACGGAACGGGCGCGCCTCCGCCTGGCCGTTCGTGATACGGTACCAGTCGACACCCCCCTCCGCATTTGCCTTGCCACCGAGGCGGATGGTCAGCGTGTCATCGGCCAACATACCCGCCCAACCGTCTCCGTTCATCACCTGAGTGAGCTGACCGGTCTGGAGGTTGAGCTTGTACACATCGTGCCAGCGCGGATCGCGGTTATTGAGCCCGACGAGGATTTCGTTGCGGTTGCTGAGCGAGCTGCCCACCACTCGCACGCGTGTGTTCTGGAACGGCGTCAGCGTACGCTCCGCGCCGCCGGCGACGGGCGCTGAATAAAGCAGGAAGTTCTCGTCACCGCCGCGGTCTTGCAGGAACATGATCTGCGAGCTGTCGGGCGAGAAGAAATATTGCGGGATCGGTCGCGAGGTCGAATTGGTCACCTGGCGCGCGGCACTCGGATCGCTGGCCGGGGCGACGAAGACGTTGCGCACGCCGTTGACCGGCGCCATCCAGGCCACCCATCGACCATCGGGGCTTAGTTGGCCGCCGGTGCGCACCGGATTGCCGAACAGGGCCTCGCGCGGGATCAGCGGCACGTCGATCGCGGCCGAACGCGCCGGCGCGGCCCCGGCCGGTGCGACGGTGGCGGTGTCGCCCGTCATGGCGCACGCCGACAAGGCGAGCGCGCTGACTGCGACGCTCGCGACCAGTGGATTTCGCATGATTGTCTCCCATGGCTTTCCCCGAGCCGTGGAAGGGAGCGTATCGCACCGGCTCGGCGCGTCAACCGCTTGGCGACGCCATGGCGCGCCGCTACGCACCGCATCCATGTCAGAAAATTTGTTCGATATCGCTAACCCCGCCAGCGGTAACTACGACGCCAGCACGATCGAGGTGCTGGAGGGGCTCGAGCCGGTTCGGCGGCGGCCCGGCATGTATATCGGCGGCACCGACGAACGCGCGCTCCACCACCTCGCTGCAGAAGTGCTCGACAATGCCATGGACGAGGCGGTGGCAGGCCACGCGACGCGCATCGAAGTGACGCTCGAGCCCGGCAATCGCCTGACGATCAGCGACAACGGGCGCGGCATCCCGGTCGATCCGCACCCCAAGTTCCCCGGCAAGTCGGCGCTGGAAGTGATCCTCACCACGCTCCATTCGGGCGGCAAGTTCGAAGGCAAGGCCTACGCCACCTCCGGCGGGCTGCATGGCGTCGGGGTCAGCGTCGTCAACGCGCTGTCGAGCGACACCGTGGTCGAGGTCGCGCGCGGCAAGCAGCTTCACCGCCAGCGCTTCGCGCGCGGCCACGCGCTCGGGCCGATCGAAAATCTCGGCCCCACCCCCAACCGCCGCGGCACCGTGGTGAGCTTCGTCCCGGACGCGGAGATTTTCGGCGACACCGCGCATTTCAAACCGCAGCGGCTCTATCGGCTCGCGCGGTCGAAGGCATATTTGTTCGCAGGGGTCGAGATCCGCTGGCGGTGCGCACCCGAACTCATCGGCGACGATACGCCGGCGGAGGCGGTGTTCCAGTTCCCGGGCGGCCTTCTCGACCACCTCAACGAACAGATCGGCACGCGCGAGTGCGCAACTGCACGGCCCTTCGCCGGATCGCAGGACTTCCCGGACGGCGCCGGGCGCGTCGAGTGGGCGATCGCCTGGCCGCTGTGGTCGGACGGCAGCTACAGCTGGTACTGCAACACCATCCCGACGCCCGACGGCGGCACGCACGAGACGGGCTTGCGCGGCGCGGTGACCAAGGGGCTGCGCGGCTTTGCCGAGCTCGTCAATAACAAGCGTGGCGCGCAGCTGACCGCGGAGGATGTCTTCACCGGCTGTGAATCGATGTTGTCGCTGTTTATCCGCGACCCCCAGTTTCAGAGCCAGACCAAGGATCGGCTGACTTCCCCCGAAGCCGCGCGGCTGGTCGAGAATGCGATCCGCGATCATTTCGACCACTTTCTGTCCGCGGACATGGATCGCGGTCGCGCGCTGCTCGGCCTCGTGCTCGACCGCATGGACGAGCGGCTGAAGCGCAAGGCGGAGCGCGAGGTCAAGCGCAAGACCGCGACCTCCGCGCGCAAGCTGCGCCTCCCCGGCAAGCTCACCGACTGCGCCAGCGACGGGCCGGAGGGGACGGAGCTGTTCATCGTCGAGGGTGACAGCGCGGGCGGCAGCGCCAAGCAGGCGCGCGACCGCAAGACGCAGGCGATCCTCCCCATTCGCGGCAAGATCCTCAACGTCGCGTCCGCCAGCGCCGACAAGATCCGCGCGAACAGCGAAATCGCCGACCTCGCGCTCGCGATGGGCTGCGGGATGCGCAAGGACTGCGACCCCGACCGCCTACGCTACGAACGGATCGTCATCATGACCGACGCCGACGTCGACGGCGCGCACATCGCGACGCTGCTGATGACCTTCTTCTTCCAGGAGATGCCCGAGGTGGTGAAGCGCGGGCACCTCTACCTCGCGCAGCCGCCGCTTTACCGGCTGAGCGCGGCGGGGAAGCACGCCTACGCTCGCGACGACGCGCACCGGGCGGAGCTGGAAGCGACGATGTTCGCGGGCAAGCGGGTCGAAGTGTCGCGCTTCAAGGGCCTTGGGGAGATGATGCCCGCGCAGCTCAAGGAGACGACGATGGCACCCGCCACCCGATCACTGCTTCGCGTCACGCTTCCGCAGGAGTATGAGGAACGCGCGAGCGTCAAGGATCTGGTCGAGAGGTTGATGGGCCGCAATCCGGAACATCGTTTCCAGTTCATCCAGGCCAACGCCGCCAATGTCGATGAGGAGGTGATCGATGCGTAAGTGGTTTGCTGTTGCAATCGTAGCGCTGATGGCCGCACATCCTGCGCTCGCGCAGACGTCTGCCAGCCCTTCCGCACCCCCCGCGGCGGCTTCCGCAACGGCGAGCCCGGCGCTCCTCGCGGCGGTTGCGCGGATCGTTCCGTGGCTGGAAGGTGAGGCCGCGCCCGACGCGGTGTTCGCAGACGTGTTCCTGCGCGCGATCCCCGCGGAACAGCTGCGCGCCCTCCCCCAGCAGCTCGTGGCGCAATATGGCGCGCCTGTGTCCGCGAGCGTCGAACCCGCCAGCCCCGCATCGGGCACGCTGACCATCCGCTTCGAGCGTGGCACCGGTTCGGGAGATGTGGTGGTCGGCGCGGACGGCAAGATCGCTGGACTGTTGCTGCGCTCGTTCGCCGCCACCGACGACAGCGTCGCGCGCCTGGGACAGGAGCTCGCGGCGCTGCACGGGGCGACCGCATGGGGGCTCTATCGCCTCGATGCGACGGGTGCGCCGCAGCGCATCGCGGGCGCGAACAGCGATGCGCATCTGGCGATCGGCTCGGCGTTCAAGCTGGCGGTGCTGGGTACCCTCGACGCCGAAATCGCCGCGGGTCGGCGGCGGTGGAGCGATGTCCTCACGCTCGACGCCAAAAGCTTTCCGAGCGGCACGTTGCAGACGTGGCCGACGGGCTCGCCGCTGACGCTGCACACGCTCGCCGCGCTGATGATCAGCATCAGCGACAACACCGCCACCGACATCCTCATCCGCGCTCTCGGTCGCGAGCGGATCGAGCGTTTCGCCGCGCAGCATGGCGGCGCCTCCGGTCCCAACGCTGCCCCGTTCCTAACCACGGTGGAGGCGGGCGTGCTCAAGAGTAACGGCGCGTTACGCGATCGCTGGCTCGCTGCACGCACGGCGGAGGCTCGTCGGGCGGTGCTGGCGAGCGCGCCTGCGGGCAGCTTCACCGTCGACCGCGTGAGTATGGAGGCACTCGCCGGCGAGCGTCCCGGCGACATCGATCGCACCGAATGGTTCGCCTCTCCCGACAACATGGCGCGGCTGCTCGGTTGGTTTGCCACCCGTGGGTCGAGCGAGTCGCGCGCGATCCTCGGCATCAGCCCGACAGTCGCGGAAGTGCGCCCCGGCGGCTGGCGCTACGTCGGTTTCAAGGGCGGTTCGGAGACGGGCGTCATCTCGACCAACGTCCTTGCACAGGATGCCGCGGGGCGTTGGGGGGTGCTGTCCATGCACTGGAACGACACCGCGCGGGCGGTCGACAACAACGGCTTCGCCCAGATGTCGAGCCGCGCGGCGGAGCTGCTCCGCGCCGAACTCGCTCGAACGCCAGCGCGCTAGGCGCTGGTCACCGGCGCCAGCAGCGGAAAGGCGGGGATGGCGATAAGGAACGCATCCCCGTCCGAATCGCGCATGCCGTAATGGCCGACCATCTGCCCGCTCGAGGTCGCGAGCGGGCAGCCGGAGACATAGTCGTAGCTCTGGCCAGGCTCCAGAACGGGCTGGTCGCCCACCACGCCCAGCCCCTCGACGACGTGCGTCGCGCCGCGACCGTCGCGAATTTCCCAGCGCCGGTCGATCAGCTGGATCGTCTCGCTGCGATGGTTCTCGATGCGGATATGATAGCTCCACATCCAACGACCGGCGCTCGGATCGGACGCTTCCTTGATGAACGACACGGCGACGCGCACCACGACACCCGCGGTATCGGCGCTGTAGGGGAACATGGCAGCAATCGAAGTCATCGGTGCTGAATCGCAGATGCGGCGCCGCATGTCGATGGACAAGCGGCGCGAGGACCCTCCCCCCGCGCCGCCGCCCTATCAGTAGAGCTTGGTCACCGTTGCGCTGCGACGCTCCACCTGCGGCTGTTCGCCGGTGTAGAGGCTCGCCATCGGTTCGTCGCTGACAACCGCGACCTCGTCCGAACCGAACCCGTTGAACGCGGTCCGCATCGCGCAACCATAGGCGCCGAGCATCCCGATCTCGAGATGATCGCCCGCCTGCACGTCGTCAGGTAGCATGAACGGCCCCGCCATATGGTCGAGATCGTCGCAGGTCGGGCCGTAGAAGCTGAACGCCGTCTCCGCGCCCGCGTCGCTGTCACGCAGCAGCTTCACCGGAAAGCGCCAGCCGATGTGCGCCGCATCGAACAGCGCGCCATAGGCGCCATCGTTGATGTAAAGCTCGTCACCGCGACGCTTTTCGACCCGCACGATCAGCGAGCTGTACTCCGCCGACAGAGCGCGACCGGGCTCGCACCACAGCTCCGCCGAATAGCTGATCGGGAGGGATTCAAAACCACGGTGGATGACGTCAAAGTAGGCGTCGAGCGGCGGCGGCTCCATGCCCGGGTAGGCAGACGGGAACCCGCCGCCAACGTCGACAATGTCCACCGTCACCGCCGCCGCGACAATCGCCGCACGCACGCGCTCGAGCGCCGCTGCGTAGGCGTGCGGGCTCATCGCCTGGCTGCCGACGTGGAAGCAGATGCCGAGCGCATCGGACGCCTGCCGCGCGGCCATCAAAAGCTCCGAAGTTTCCTCCGGTTGCGCACCGAACTTCGCAGCGAGGCTGAGCTTGCTGTGGTCCGACGACACGCGGATGCGAACGAGCAGGTTGAGATCGTCGGCGCCTTCGGTGGCGCGCACGATCTTTTCCAGTTCCTCCATCGTGTCGAGCGAGAAGGTGCGCACCCCATGCTTGTTGTAAGCCTCGGCGATGGCCTCCTCGGCCTTGACCGGGTGCATAAAGCAAAGCGTCGCTTCGGGCAGGGTCCGGGCGACCAGACGCACTTCGGCGATCGAGGCGACGTCGTAATGCGTCACGCCCGAGTCCCACAGAATGCGCAGCAAGTCAGGCGAAGGGTTCGCCTTGACCGCGTAAAGCACTTTTCCAGGAAAGCGTTCGACGAAGAAACGGGCTGCCCGTCGCGCGGCGTGTGGCCGCAGCAACGTCACCGGACCGACCGGCGAAGCGTGGGCGATCAGACCCCGTGCGCTATGATGCTCGTGCAACTCAAGAGACCCCCAAGACGGTTATTCAGGACAAGGCTGCCTTGCGGTTATTGGGAGTCCCCATGGGGCAGCGGGGGCGCATATATGAACGGCGCACCCCCCTGTAAAGCATGAATGCGTCCGATCAGCTGAGACGCGTCGCAAAGTCTTCGTAGTCGAAGCGTCGCACCAGGCGCAGCTCGTCGCTGGCGCTGTCCCACAGCCAGATGTCGGGCAGCGGTACGCCGTTGAAGGTGGTCGTCTTGACCATCGAATAGTGCGCCTGGTCGAGGAAGGCGAAGCGCTCGCCAATCTCTCCGCCGCGAGGCAGGCGAAAATCGCCGATGACGTCCCCCGCAAGGCATGAAGGGCCGCCAATCCGCAGCGCCTCACCCCCCTTCCGCTCGAACAGCATGGCGGGCCGGTACGGCGCCTCGATCACGTCGGGCATGTGGCAGGTCGCGCTGATGTCGGTGATGCCGATCGCCGCGCCGTTATCGAACCGATCGAGCAGCGTGCCGACGAGGATTCCGGCGTCGAGTGCAACCGCCTCCCCCGGCTCGATGTAGGGCTGCAGCCCGGTTTCGCGACGCAGCCCCGCGAGGAAGCTCACCAGATCGTCGCGCTGATAATCGGCGCGCGTGACGTGATGCCCTCCGCCGAGGTTGATCCACTTCAACCGCTCGAAATGCGGTGAGAGGATTGGCGCTACCGACGCCCATGTTCGCGCGAGCGGCGGGAAATCCTGCTCGCACAGCGTGTGCATGTGGATGCCGTCGACGCCCCGCAGATGCTCCTCGCGCAGCTGGTCGATCGGGAAGCCCAGCCGACTGCACGGTGCTGCCGGATCATAGCGGGGCACGTCGCCTTCGCTGTGCAGCGGGTTGATGCGCAGACCCACCTCAAAGCGCGCTCCCTCCTGCCGGGCTGCGTCAAGGACACCAGCGAACCGACTGATCTGCATCGGCGAATTGAAGATGACGTGGTGCGACAAAGCGCAGATTTCGGGGAGGTCCTCGCCCTTGTAGGCAGCGCAATAGGTGGTGATTTCGCCCGACCCATCGGGGCGGCGATAATGGTCATGCGCAAGCCGCGCCTCCCACAACCCCGATGCGCATACGCCATCGAGCGCGCCTGTCACCGTCGGCCCCAGCGACCACATCGAAAAGGCCTTGAGCGCCGCAAGCACCTTGGCCCCGGAGCGCTCGCCGATGCTCGCGAGGACCGACAGGTTGGCGCGCACCTTGGCCGCGTCCACGACGAAGGCGGGCGAGCTCACCCGGTCGAGATCGAAGCGGGCAAAGGCGCCCGGGTCGCCGGCGCGGGTTTCCATGCGGCAGGTCCTCAACGTGAAAGGCAGGAGAAGGAGAGCCGCCCGCATAGCGCTGGACGTCGCGCGGCGCGAGTGCCAGCGTCGGCGCGATGCAGCTCGACACCACCGCCACCGTCTGCGCCGTCCGAGCGCATGGCGAACATGGCGCGATCGTGCGGCTGATGACGCGCGAGGCGGGGCTGGTCGGCGGCTATGTGCGCGGCGGGCATTCGCGACGGCTGCGGCCCATACTCCAGCCCGGCAATCGCGTCGCGGCGAGCCTCCGCGCACGGACGCCAGCGCAACTGGCGACGCTCACCACCGAGCTCGTCACCAGCCGCGCCCCGCTGCAGGAGGAGCCGCTGCTCGCCGCGGCGATCGAGTGGGCGACGACGCTGACTGCCGCGGCTTTGCCCGAGGGTCAGCCTTATCCCGCCATCGCTGATGCGCTCGATGCGCTGCTCGACGCCATCGCGCTCGCTCCTGCGGCGCGCACGTGGGCGGGTGCGCTGGCGCTGTACGAGCTGGGCATGCTCTCCGCGCTTGGCTTCGGCCTTGCGCTGGAGAGCTGCGTTGCGACCGGGCGGAGCGATGACCTCGCGTGGGTCAGCCCGGCGCGGGCCGCTGCGGTGAGCGCGGAGGCCGCACGCGGGCACGAACACCGCCTGCTCCCCCTCCCCCGTTTCTTGCGCGAAGAGGGAGCGCCGGACCTGGCCGACGCACTTGCCGCGCTACGGACCACCGGCTTCTTCATCGACGCGCGGTTGTTCGAAGGGCGGCGCGGTGGCGTCATGGCGGTGCGCGAAAGGCTGATCGCCCGCCTGGAGCGCGCCGCCTCGCCGCTTGCCAGCGCAGGCTGAACCGCTAGCGTCGAATTTGACCGAATACGAAGGGGGCAATGATGGACAATGAGATGACGCGGGCGCTGGTTGCGCCAGCGCTGGTGCTGGTGATCTGGACGCTGCTCGTCCTCTTTTACCTGGGCTTCAAGCGCTTCGGCGCGTTCAAGGCGGCCAAGGTCGACGTCGGCGCATCCGCGGGCGGGCGCGGCGGTGATCTCGACAAACTGCTTCCGCCAAGCGCCGTGTGGCCGTCGCACAACTACACACACCTTCTCGAGCAGCCCACGCTGTTCTACGCCGTGGTCGCGTTGCTGGCGCTGATCGGCGCGGCGAACCCCACCACGGTGACGCTCGCCTGGGCCTACACTCTGCTGCGGATCGTGCACTCGATCTGGCAGATTGCGGTCAACCGGATCCCGGTGCGCATGCTGCTGTTCTTCGCATCGACCTTTTGCCTGTTGGCGATGGCGGTGGTCGGATTGATGGACGTCATTTAATCCGACGAGTCACCCCTCCCGCGTGAAACCCGCGACGAGTTCGACATGGCGCGACCAGCGGAACTGGCCGATCGGCTGCACCCATGCGAGGCGGTAGCCGCCGGCTACCAGCGCGGCCGCATCGCGTGCGAAGCTTACCGGATTGCAGCTCACATAGGCGACGCGGCTGAGCGAGGCTCCGGCCATCTCCGCGACCTGCATCTGCGCGCCTGAGCGCGGCGGATCGAGCACCACGCCGTCGAACGCGCCCAGCTCCTTCGCGGTGAGCGGGCGGCGGTAGAGGTCGCGCCGCTCGACGCGAAAGGGCTGCGAGACGCGGCGTGACGCCTGCTCTAGCGCGGCGCTGGCGCTGACGTCGCTCTCCGCAGCGTAGCGCGCGCGTTCCCCCAGCCGCAGCGCAAAGGTGCCGAGGCCGGCGAACAGGTCGGTCACCCGACCGGCGCCGGTGAGCGCCTTTTCGACGCCTGCCGCGAGCGCATCCTCCCCATCGCGCGTCGCCTGGAGGAAGGCGCCGTGCGGCAGGGGCACCGACGCGCTCCCGAGGCGTACGGTCACCGGGTCGGGAACCCACAAATCCTCCGCCCCCGCGCCGCCGTCGATGGCAAGGCGGGCGAGGCGATGTTCAGCGGCAAACTCGATCAGCGCGCTCTGCGTGTCGTAGCGGCTCGCATCGATGCTGCGCAGCAGCAGGTCGATCCCCTGCTCGGCCTCGGTCATGGTCACGACCGCGAGGCCGCGCCACTTCGGGAGCCGCGACAATAGCCCCCGCAGCGGCGCCACGAGCGCGAACAGCGTGGGTGTCAGCACGAAGCAGGCGTGCATGTCGACGACCTGATGCGTGCGCGCCTGAGTGAAGCCGATCAGGGCCCCGCGCGCGGTCGATACCGCCTTCAGCGCGGCGCGACGCCGCGTCCGGGGCGGGGACAGGTAGGCTGGACGGACCTCTGCCGCGAGCCCCTGCCCCTCGAGCGCGCCGCGCACGTGGCCCTCGATCCATGCGGCATATTCGGCGTCGTCCAGCTGTTGCAGCTGGCAGCCGCCGCATTCCGGGAAGTGCGGGCAAGGCGGGACCTGTGTCATCGGACGAGATCGTCCGCGACGAGGTGGGTACCCGCCCGCCGCGCAAGCTCAGCGTGACGCATGACCGCGGCCTGGGCAGCCTCAAACGGTGCAAGCCCGCTCGCCAGAGCCGCGCCGCACAGCCCGGCGAGCACGTCGCCCGTCCCCGCGCTTGCGAGCCAGCCGGGCGCGGGCGGCGCGATGGCGGCGCGCCCGTCCGGCGCGGCGATGACCGTGTCCGCGCCCTTGTAGACGACGACCGTGCGCGAACGAGCCGCAGCTTCGCGAGCGGCGGTCAACTTGTCGGTCGAACCGAGGTCGGGAAAGGCCCGCGCGAACTCACCGGCGTGCGGGGTGATGATCGCGGCGCGATGGAGTCGGTGGCCCATCAGAGCGATCGCGTCCGCGTCGGCGACAACCGGCGCAGGGCTCGCCAACGCCAGCTCGAGCCGTTCGCGCGCGCTGTCGCTCTGCCCCAGCCCGCAGCCGACCACGACTGCACCGATGCGCGGGTCGGCGAGTGACGCGGCGTCGATCCGCGCGCTCCGCACCAGCGCGAAGGGTGCTACAGGCGGCAGCCGCGAGCCCATCAGCCGAACGTAGCCCGCGCCGCCACGCATTGCCGCGCGCGCCGCCAACTCCGCGGCGCCGGGCATGTCCCCCGCCACCACTACGACGAGCCCGCGACTATATTTGTGCGATTCGGGCGAAGGTTCGCTTGCCGCGAACGATTGCGCGACGGTCGTCCGACTCTGCGCGGTCACGCCGATGTCGCCCGCGACAACCGAGCCGCAACGCGAAGCGGACGGCTGGAGCAGGTGCGCGGGCTTGAGCGCGCCCAGCGCCAGCGTGACGTCGGCCGTGACGCCCCCGCCGCGACCTGTCTCGGCATCGACGCCGCTTGGCACGTCGACCGCGAGCATGCGCCAGCCGGCCTCACCAAACAGTCGCAACAGGTCAGTGTAAGCCGCTGGCGAGTCGCCTCGAAATCCCGTCCCGAACAGCGCGTCGACAATCAGCGCGTGCGGGGCTGGAGCCGCGTCGGCCCCTTCCACGTCGCCACCAAAGTCGGCCGCGACGGCTCGTGCGAGCTCGGTGCGAGGCGGCTCAAGCGCGACCAAGCGTACCTGCGCTCCAGCATCCCGCAGGCGCTGCGCCGCCACATAACCGTCCCCGCCGTTGTTGCCTGGTCCGGCGAGGACGGTGATCGGACGACCCGCACCGATGCGCGCGGCTAGCGCGGCGACGGCGCCCCCTGCCCGCTCCATCAGATCGCGCCAGCTTGCGCCCGCCGAAACCGCCGCCGCTTCCGCGTCGCGCATTTCCGCGGTAGTCAGGATGGGCGCTGCTTCGGGAATCATCGCCGCGCCTGTGCAGGAAGGAGAAAGCGCGCATCGCCAATGCGCACCTCGGCGCGGGTGTCCGCGATCAGCTGAACCTCGGCACGAAGCGCGCCGTCGAGCGCGACCACACCGCGTCCATCATCGACCCGGCGCAAGCGATAATAGCCGGTGCCGGTACCGCCGACGATCATCGTCTCGCCCGCCGCGTCTGCCAGGGTCTCGACGGTGCAGCGCCGCTCGAGCGGTGCAGCCCCTGCGGCGCAGTCGATGGTTCCTTCGCCTGCCGCGCCCTGCGATGTGCATCCGGCAAGCACCAGCGCGGCCATCCCAAGCTCTTTGCGGCTCACGTCAGCCGCGTGGCGAGCAGCCACCAGTCCGGATGTTCCGCGCGCAAGTGTCCGGCAGCCGCATCGCGCTCCGCGGCACTCCCGAAGACCGCAAAGCAAGTCGCCCCCGACCCGGACATGCGCACCAGCCGCGCGCCCGCGCGATTGGCGAGCGCCGCGCGGACTTCTGCGATGGCGGGGGCCAGCTGCACAGCCGCAAAGCTGAGGTCGTTGCGCGCCTCGGCCATATCGCGCCACTGCGGCACCGTCGGTAGCGCGCCGCGGTCGTGCCCATCCCAGCGTGCGAAAACTTCGCCGGTGGGCACCTCGACCCGCGGGTTGACGAGCAGCACCGGCCAGTGCCGCAACGCAGGATCGTAGAGCCGCTCGAACTGCTCGCCGCGCCCCTTCACATGCTTGGGAAATGGGTCGAGGCAGGCGGCGACGTCGGCGCCGAGCCCGGCAGCGATGCGGTGCATCAGCTCATAGTCGTCGGGCAGCTCCCACAGCGCGACGAGCAGGTCGATCGCCGCCGCAGCGTCCGCCGAGCCGCCCCCGATACCGCTCGCCGCTGGCAGGTTTTTGACGAGCGTGATCGCCGCCCCGCGCGACGCGCCATAGTGGGTTCGCCAAAGTTCGGAATCGCGAGTGGCCGGGGGCTGTCCGGCTGCCACTTCGACCTCGATCCGACGATGCCGCTTGGGCATGTCGCGGTCATAGGCGTCGTGCACCGCGCGTGCGGCGCGCATGACGAGGTTGTCCTCACCGGTCGGCACGCCCGCTGCTTCGGGACCGGTCACGGTCAGACTCAGTTCGTCCGCCGGCTCCACCCACAGCTCGTCCCCGTCGAGCGTGTGTACGAACACGGAATCGAGTTCGTGATAGCCGTCCGCCCGTCGCCCGCGGACGTGCAGCGCGAGGTTCAGCTTCGCCCGCGCGACCTTACATATTCGGGTAATTGGGCCCACCCCCACCCTGCGGCGCCACCCAGTTGATGTTTTGATTGGGGTCCTTGATGTCGCACGTCTTGCAGTGGACGCAATTCTGCGCGTTGATGACGTAGCGCGCGTCCTCCGGATCGTCCTCGCTGCCAACCCATTCATAGACGCCGGCGGGGCAATAGAGCTGCGACGGCCCGCCATATTCGCCAAGCTCGCTCCGCTTTTGCAGCTCCATGTCGCACACCTGAAGGTGCGGCGGCTGGTCTTCCTCGTGATTGGTGTTGGAGACGAACACCGACGACAGCCGATCGAAGCTGATTACCCCGTCAGGCTTGGGGTAGGCGATGCGCGGCGCGACGTCGGCGCGGAACATGCCGACATGGTCGGGCTTGTGATGCATGGTGAACGGCATGCGCAGGCCGAGATGTTCGGCCCACATGGTGACGCCCGACAGGAGCGTGCCCGCCGTGTCCCCGAACTTTTTGACCAGCGGCACGGTGTTGCGCACGCGGCGCAGCTCCTCGTGCACCCAGCTCGCTTCATAGGCGGCGGGATAGGCGGTCAGCTCGTCGGCGCTGCGCCCCTCACCGAGTGCATCGGCGATCGCCTCCGCGGCCATCATGCCCGACTTCATTGCGGTGTGCGTGCCCTTGATGCGCGGCACGTTGAGGAAGCCCGCGCTGCATCCGATCAGCGCGCCGCCGGGGAAAGTCAGCTTGGGCACCGACTGAAACCCGCCGTCGGTGATGGCGCGCGCGCCGTAGCTGATGCGCCGCCCGCCTTCGAGGATCGCACGGATCGCGGGGTGCTGTTTCCAGCGCTGCATCTCCTGGAACGGGGAGACGTGCGGGTTGCGGTAGCCGAGCCAGGTGACGAACCCCAGTGCGACCTGATTGTTCGCCTGATGGTAGAGGAAGCCGCCGCCATTGGCCCAGCTATCCGCGCCGAGCGGCCAGCCCTGGGTGTGGATGGCACGGCCCGGCGAGTGTTTCTCGGCCGGAATCTCCCACAGTTCCTTGACGCCAAGGCCGTAGATTTGCGGGTCGCTGTCGCGTTCGAGTTCGAACTGGCGCTTGACGATTTTGGTCAGCTGCCCGCGCGCACCCTCCGCTAGCAGCGTGTAGCTCGCATGGAGTTCGAGGCCGGGGGTGTAGTCGGGCCCCTGGCTGCCGTCGCGGCGGATGCCCATGTCACCGGTCGCGACACCCTTCACCCGACCCTGTTCGTCGTAAAGCACCTCCGCCGCCGCGAAGCCGGGGAAAATCTCCACCCCCATCGCTTCCGCGCGCTCCGCCAGCCAGCGGCACAGATTGCCGAGGCTACCGGTATATGTGCCCGCATTGTTCATGAAACTTGGCAGGAGCGCGTGCGGGAAGTCCCACTGGTTGGTCTCGCTTAAGATCCAGTGGTGGTTCTCGGTCACCGGTACGTCCGCGAGTGGGCAGCCTTCGTCGCGCCAGTCGGGCAGCAGCTCGTCGAGGGCGCGCGGGTCGATCACCGCGCCCGACAAAATGTGCGCGCCGACCTCGGAGCCCTTTTCGAGGACGCACACGCCTATCTCTCGCCCCGAACTCTCCGCGAGCTGCTTGAGGCGGATCGCCGCGCTAAGACCTGCAGGTCCGGCGCCGACGATCACCACGTCGTAGGGCATGGATTCGCGTTCGCTCATGCTCGCATCTCTTCTCGTTTCGGCGCGGGCTTTGGTCGCACGGTCGCCCCGACTGGTCGTTCTGGCGATGCCCGTTCATTGACGGTTCCGTCAACCGCCGTTTTGGTGGCAAGTCCGATGGTCACCACCCTCGCCACTCCGCTCGCCGAAGCGATCCAGCCGCGCGCGCTGGTCGACAGCTACTTGCGCTGGTGGCGCGACGCGGGCGCGGTGGATGCGGTCGGCGACGATCCGTTCGACTGGCGCGCGGTCGCGCTGCCTTCGCCGAGCGTCACACGCGCATCGCCAACGACTTCCGCGAGCAGGCCCTCTGGTCAGCAAGTTCCAGCGACCCCGCCGCCCCTCCCCACCCCGGCCCCGACCGAAGCCGCCCCTGGCGACATCGAGGCCTTCGATGCCTGGCTCGCACAGGCGGAGGTCGCGGGCGGAAGGGATGGGCGCCGCATCCTGCCGACCGGACCGGCGGACGCGCCACTAATGCTGCTCGGCGACCTGCCGGACGAGCGCGATCTGGTGGAAGGCAGGCTGTTCGCTGGCGAGGAAGGAGCGCTGCTCGACGCTATGCTCCGCGCGATCGGGCTCGAGCGTAGCCAGGTGCGGCTGGCGACGTTGGCGACGACACGTGCGCCGGGTGGACGGCTCGATCCGCGATCGGCACGCGAGCTTGTCGACCTCGCCGCGCGGCATATCGCGGTTGCTCGGCCGAAGACACTTATCCTGATGGGCCAGCAGACCTGCGAGATCTCTACCGGGACCCCGCTTGGGGTGGACATCGCTCAACGGGACTTTAACCACCCTGGCGTCACAGTGGCGCCATTCGCCATCCACCACCCACGTATGCTGCTGAAGCAACCGGTGCTGAAGCGCCAGACGTGGGAGGTTCTGAAATCCGTGCGGGAGTTGATCCAGGCATGACGCTGCGCCCCTCCATCCGACTTTTCCGCCTCACCGCCGCGGCGCTCGCCCTGGGTTGCGGCGGCGTTGCTCAGGCAAACACGGGTGAGTCGTCCAATGACGCGCTGATCCCGCCGCCGCCGGTCTCAGCCGCCAGCGGCTACGCGGTTCCGACGGCGCGCCCCGCGGGCCGCTTCGAGACGGCGATCGCGAATATCCGCTCAGGCCGATGGGATGATGCGCGGGCCGAGATCGAGGCGATGCAGGATCGCTCGCTCGCCAACTTCGCGCGGGCGGAGCTGTACCTCGCCGCCGGGTCGCCGCGCGTGGAGGGGGATGCGCTGCGCTCGCTGCTCGCCGAAGCACCCGACCTGCCGCAGGGGCAGCAGCTCGCCAATCTCGCGCGCACGCGCGGCGTCACCGACGTGGTATTGAGCCCGACCAACCGCCTCGTCTGGGCGGGATCGACCCCGCGCCGGGGCACGCCGCGCGCTATCGATGACGCGGTGCTCGGCCCGCTCAAGTCCCAGATGCAGGCGCAGATCAGCGCCGACAATCCGGCAGGCGCTGAGGCGATGCTGGCGGGCGCGGGCGGCGCCTCCCCCGAAGCGCTGACCGAATGGCGCGCGCGCATCGCATGGTCCTATTATATCGAGAACGACGATTTCAACGCCCGCCGCCTCGCCGCACTGGCGCAGACCGGCAGCGGCGAGTGGGCGGTGCAGGCGAGCTGGGCGCAGGGCCTCGCCGCCTGGCGCCAGCGCGACTACGCCAACGCCGCGCTCGCCTTTCGCGACGTCAGCGCTCGGGCGTCCGACCCGGAGCTGATGGCGCAGGGAAGCTACTGGCTCGCACGCGCCTCGACGGCCAGCGGTCGCCCGCAGGATGCGCAAGCGGCGTTGCGCCGGGCCGCCTCCAACATTGAGACATTCTACGGGCAACTCGCCGCCGAAGCGCTCGCCCTCCCCCGAGATCGGAAGAGCGTCG
>CAKZIN010000020.1 GCA_936933955.1 uncultured Sphingopyxis sp.
GCGCTGGACGGGGTGGTTGGCGCCGCGGTGGCCCTGGTGCATCTTGATCGTGCGCCCGCCGAGCGCAAGCGCGAGCAGCTGGTGGCCGAGGCAGATGCCGAACATCGGCACGCCTTGGTCCATCAACTCGCGCAGCACGGGCACGGCGTAGGCGCCGGTGGCGGCGGGGTCGCCGGGGCCGTTGGAGAGGAATACCCCGGCGGGCTTCAGCGCCATGATCTCCGCCGCGCTGGTCGCCGCGGGCACCACTGTCACCCGCGCGCCGGCGTGGGCGAGGCGGCGGAAGATGTTGTCCTTCGCGCCATAGTCGATTGCGACCACGTGCGGGCGGCTCGCGTCGTCGTCGCCGTGGGTAGCGTAGCCCTGCCCCAGCGCCCAGGCGCCGCCCGACCAGCTCGGCTCGCGCCCGCCGGTAACCCGCGCGGCGAGGTCCATGCCCTCGAGCCCCGGCCAGTCGCGCGCCTTGGCGACGAGCGCCGCGGTGTCGAACACCGCGTCGGGCGCATGCGCGATAACCGCGTTCGGCGCGCCGCTTTCGCGAATGCGGCGGGTGAGCGCGCGGGTGTCGACCCCGGCAATGCCGATCAGCCCCGCCTCCGCCATCCATTCACCGAGCGTGCGGCGGCTGCGAAAGTTGGACGGCCGCGTCGGCAGCTCGCGCACCACGCAGCCAACCGCATGCGCGCGCGGCGCTTCGACGTCCTCGTCATTGGCGCCGACATTGCCGATGTGCGGAAAGGTGAAGGTGATGATCTGACCAGCGTAGGAGGGATCGGTCATCACCTCCTGATAACCGGTCATCGCGGTGTTGAAGATCAGCTCCCCGACACCGTCACCGGCATGGCCGAAACCATGTCCCCAGATCAGCGTGCCGTCGGCGAGCGCAATGACGCCGGTGGCACCGTCGGGGGCAGCGGGTGCTGCGGCAGGTGCCATCGCATCATTCTCCGTCGTCTGAAGCGCCCCCCGAGTCGGGCGGCTAAACGACCGAGCAGTTATGCCTTGGCGCCGCGCTGCGCAATCTGGCGAAGATGGGCGAACCCCGCTAGGAGCGCTCCTTTCCCCGCAGTTTCCAGCCATGCAGGTCCGCCGATGATTCGCGACGCCATCCAGTCCGCCCAGGTCGAGGCGATGAAGGCGGGCGACAAGCCGCGGCTGGGCGCGATCCGGCTGATGCTCGCGAAGATCAAGGAACGCGACATCGAGCTCCGCACTGCTCCCGCGAGCGGCGACGACAATGCGGTGGTGGTCGAAGTGCTGCAGAAGATGGTCAAGCAGCGCCGCGAATCGATCGCCCTCTACGAGAGTGGGAACCGCCCCGAGCTGGCCGCGGCGGAGGCGGCCGAGATCGGCTATATCGAGGCTTTCCTGCCGCGGCCGCTGTCGGACACCGAACTCGACGCCGCGATCCAGGCGATCGTTGCGGAAACGGGCGCAGGCTCGATCGAGGACATGGGCCGCGTCGTCGGGCAGTTGAAGGCGCGCCACGGCAGCGTGATCGACATGGCCACCGCGAGCGCGCGGGTGAAAGCCGCGCTGGGCGGCTGACCGTGCTTGCGGCGCGGGCGCGGCAAGCGCACTAGTTCGACATGGCGCTCTCACCGCAATGGCTCGACGAATTGCGCGCGCGCACCTCGCTGTCGGGGCTGATCGGGCGCAGTGTGAAGCTCACGCGGGCGGGGCGCGAGTATAAGGCCTGCTGCCCGTTTCACGATGAAAAGACGCCGAGCTTTCACATCAATGACAGCAAGGGTTTCTACCATTGCTTCGGGTGCCAGGCGCATGGCGACGCGATCCGCTGGCTGACCGACTACCGCGGGCTCACTTTCATGGACGCGGTGAAGGAGCTCGCCGCCGCCGCCGGGATGGAGCTCCCCGCCCCCGACCCGCGCGCCGCCAAAGCGGCGGAGCGCGCCCATTCGCTGCGCGACGTCACGGAGGCGGCCGCGGCGTGGTTCGCGGAGACGCTGCGTAGCGAGGAAGGGGCGGAAGCGCGCGCCTACCTCGATCGACGCGGCATCACGTTCGAGAGCGTGACGCGCTTCGGGCTTGGCTTTGCACCGGACGCGAAAGGCCGGATGCGCGAGGTGCTGGGCCGCTTCGGCGACGCGATGGCTGTCGAGGCGGGGATGCTGATCGCGCCCGAGGCTGAAACGGGCCAGAAACAGCGCGACCCCTACGACCGCTTTCGCGGACGCCTGATGATCCCGATCCGCGACGTGCGCGGGCGGGTGATCGCCTTTGGGGGGCGGCTGCTCGGGCCGGGCGAGCCCAAATATCTCAACAGCCCCGATACGCCAATCTTCGACAAGGGGCGCCAGCTCTATAACCTTGACCGTGCGGCGGAGGCGGCGCGCAAGGCGGGGCGGCTGATCATCGTCGAAGGCTATATGGACGTGATCGCGCTCGACCAGGCCGGGATTGGCGAAGCGGTCGCGCCCTTGGGCACCGCGCTCACCGAACAGCAGATCGAACTGGCGTGGAAGCATGCGCCCGTCCCGATCCTCGCCTTTGACGGCGACAAGGCGGGCCAGCGCGCAGCGGTACGAGCAGCTGAGCGGGTTTTGCCGATGCTGCGCCCCGGTCACAGCCTCGCCTTTGCAGCGCTCCCTGCGGGCCGAGACCCAGACGATCTGATCCGCGATGGCGGGCGGGACGCGGTCGAGGCGGTCTTTGCGGAGGCGCTGCCACTCGTCGAGCGGCTCTGGCGCCACGCCAATGCGCTGCCGGGGCCCGACACGCCCGAACGCCGCGCCGCGGTGCGCGCGCAGCTGATGGAGCAGGCCGGCGTCATCGCTGACCGGGACGTTGCCGCCCACTACCGGGAGGCGTTCCGTGCGCGCATCGATGCGGCTTTCTTCCCTCGTCGGGCGGGAGCTGAGCCGCGCCCTCCCTTTGTGCCGCGCGCGACGTTCCGCAAGGGCTTCGCGGCCCCTCCCCCGCCGCCAGACCCCCGCCTCGGCGAAATCGGAGAGGAGGTGTGCGCGGGGTTCGACGACGCCATTCTCCTCGGCCTCATGCGTCACCCCGAGGCGATCTCCAGCCACATCGAGGCGCTGGCGGGGTGGACCCCCCAGCACCCGTCTCGTGCGAAGCTGCTGACCGCACTGGTCGAGGCGGCGATGAATGCGCGCGCGCCACTTGATCGAGAGGCACTTCTCGCCATATTGGCGCGGCAGCCGGTGTATCCTGTAGCGGAACAGCTGCTTGGAACCGGGACGATGCGCTTTTCCTTCACGCGCGATGCGGGCGAGGACGCTGATGATCAGCGTGCGGTGCGCGATTTGGGCGAGGCCATCGCGGCGGCGCGCGCGTGGCCGGAGGTGCGGGCGGCACTGGCACGGGCGACCTCGCACATGCGAGAGACGCTCGACGAGACGAGTTTTGCGGAACAGCAGCGGCTGCTGCGCGTCAAAGCTGAGTTGGAAACACGGCTCAGCACTTTGGCGGAAGCAGCGGCATGATCGACAGGGCGAGCGAACAGAGCATGGGTGACGACGATATCGAGCAGCAGGCAGGCGACGAGCCGCTGATCGACCTCAACGATCAAAAGGTGAAGAAGCTGATCGCTCGCGCCAAGAAGCGCGGGTACATCACTTATGACGAGCTCAACGAAGCTCTGCCGCAAGATCAGCTGTCCTCCGAGCAGATCGAGGACGTCATGTCCGCGATCTCCGAAATGGGCGTCAACATCGTCGAAAAGGACGAGGACGCGGAGGAAGAGGAAGGCCAGCAGGACGACGCGGACGACGAACTCGATCCCGTCGGTTCCTCGCCTTCGATCACCGTTCCGGAAAAGAAGAAGGAAGCGGTCGACCGCACCGATGACCCGGTGCGCATGTACCTGCGCGAGATGGGCGCGGTGGAGCTGCTCAGCCGCGAGGGTGAGATCGCGATCGCCAAGCGCATCGAGGCTGGCCGCGACACCATGATCACCGGGCTCTGCGAAAGCCCGATCACCTTTCACGCCATCATCGAGTGGTCGAACGCGCTCAACGCGGGCGAAATGCAGCTGCGCGAGATCCTCGACCTCGAGGCGATGTTGCAGAAGGATCCGCCGCCCGAACAGCTCACCGACGACGAAGAGGGTGAGGAAGGCGAAGAGTCCGAGATCAGCGAGAAGGTCGCAGGACCCTCGTTCAAGGACGAGGAAGAGCCCGAGGCCGCGGCTGAGGATGATGAAGAGGCAGGCCTCACCGAACGCCGGGCGCGTCCTGCGTTCGAGGAAGAGGAGGAGGACAACACCCTCAGCCTCGCCGCGATGGAAGAGCTGCTGAAGCCCGAAGCGATTGAGAAGTTCGCCGCGATCACGAAGCTCTACCGTGAATTCACGAAGCTCCAGACCGCTCGGCTCGCGGCGCTCGGCGTCGGCGACGATTATCCGGCAGCGCAGGAGAAGAAGTATCAGCGGCTGCGCGACGAGCTGACCGCGGAAGTCGAAAGCGTCCAGTTCCACAACGCCAAGATCGAATATCTCGTCGACCAGCTGTACAGCTTCAACCGTCGCCTGACCGCGCTGGGTGGGCAGATGCTGCGCCTGGCAGAGCGCCACCGTGTGCCGCGTAAGGACTTTCTCGACCGCTACATGGGCTCCGAGCTCGACGAGAACTGGCTCGCGAGCGTTGCCGGGCGCGACAAGAAGTGGGCAGCGTTTGCTGAGAAGGAGGCGGCGACTGTCGACCGCATCCGCCAGGAAATCGCCGACATCTCGCAGTCGACCGGGATGGCGCTCGGCGAATTCCGCCGTGTCGTCAACATGGTGCAAAAGGGTGAACGCGAAGCGCGGATCGCCAAGAAGGAGATGGTCGAGGCCAACCTTCGCCTCGTGATCTCGATTGCCAAGAAGTACACCAATCGCGGGCTGCAATTCCTCGACCTCATCCAGGAGGGGAACATCGGCCTGATGAAAGCGGTGGACAAGTTCGAGTATCGCCGCGGCTACAAATTCTCGACCTACGCGACGTGGTGGATACGGCAGGCGATAACGCGCTCGATCGCCGACCAGGCGCGCACCATCCGCATTCCCGTGCACATGATCGAAACGATCAACAAATTGGTGCGCTGCAGCCGTCAGTTCCTCCACGAATTCGGTCGCGAACCGAGCCCGGAGGAGATGGCCGAACGCCTCTCCATGCCGCTCGAAAAGGTTCGCAAGGTGATGAAGATCGCCAAGGAACCGATCAGCCTCGAGACCCCGATCGGTGATGAAGAGGATAGCCACCTCGGCGATTTCATCGAAGACAAGAACGCCATCATCCCGGTCGATGCCGCGGTGCAGTCGAATCTCAAGGAGACCGTCACCCGCGTGCTCGCCAGCCTCACCCCGCGTGAGGAGCGCGTGCTGCGCATGCGTTTCGGCATCGGCATGAACACCGATCATACGCTTGAGGAAGTCGGCCAGCAGTTCAGCGTTACACGCGAACGCATCCGGCAAATCGAGGCAAAGGCGCTGCGCAAGCTGAAGCACCCGTCGCGCAGCCGCAAAATGCGGAGCTTCCTCGACCAGTGACGCGACGAGCCGGGCGCGGGGTGCGCCCGGCAGTCCGTCCTTCCCGTTTCGGGACAGCCGCATAAACCCCGCTTTTACGATGGGTCCAGTATCGCAGCATTTCGACGGCGCCATCTCCCGGCGTCACGACCTGGTTGCGAGTAAAATGATGGTTCAACCCCAGCGGGTCCCCACCGCGTCCTCTTTGCGCGATAGTTTCGACGCGCTCGTTACGCAGGACGGCACCAACGCTCACCCCTATGTGCAATCGGGGAAGCTGGTGAAGGGCCGCGACGCCACCCGAAATCTTGCCGACGCGGTACACTTTGTGTCGATTCTGCATGGCTCGGTTCCCGGGTTGATCGGCCATGCTGCACTCGTCGCGATCGACGGAGACGAGCGTGAATGGTTCGCCGCGGCGAGCGATGGCTTCGCCCGCGAACGCGCCTATCTCTCTCGCCTCGGCGCCGCCGTCGGACCGATGCCGAGCACCGTCGGTCAGCAGGCCTGCGAGCAGACGGTTGTGGCGCAGGCACACGCTGTCGCCACCCTCGGCGGCTCGGAACGCGCGGGCTGCGCCCTGGGCGGCGCTCTGGCGCTCGCCATCGACTGGCGTTCGATCCGTGCCGTGCTCGACAGTGCCGCTGCTCGATTCGACGTGACCCCGCCGGCGCTCGCACTGCCGGACCTTGTGCCAACCGCGCGGCTGATCGACGCGCGATCCGGGAGCGGCACCGAACGCGCAATGCTGTTCGGGGCGCAGCAGCTTCTCGCGCAGCATCGCGGGCTGTGGGACCTCCTCGCCAGCCGCGAATTGGCACGTAGCGCGACCTAGCCCCTTATCGCGCGCCCTTGCCCGCGCGCCGACCCTCCGCCAAACGCCCTTCCATTGACGCGAGAAGGGCTAGACCATGCGATTCGAAGGCACCGAACGCTATGTTGCGACCGACGACCTCAAGGTTGCGGTCAACGCGGCGGTCACCTTGCGTCGCCCGCTGCTCGTCAAGGGCGAGCCTGGCACGGGCAAGACCGTCCTCGCCGAAGAGGTCGCCAAGGCGGCCAACGCGCCGCTGATCACCTGGAACGTCAAGAGCTCGACCAAGGCGCAGCAGGGCCTCTACGAATATGACGCCGTCGCCCGGCTGCGCGACGGCCAGCTCGGTGACGAACGGGTCCACGACATCGGCAACTACATCCGCCGCGGCAAGCTGTGGGAGGCGTTCACCGCCCCCAAGCTTCCGGTGCTGCTGATTGACGAGATCGACAAGGCGGACATCGAATTTCCGAACGACCTCCTCCAGGAACTCGATCGGATGGCCTTCGATGTGTACGAAACGGGCGAGCATATCGCCGCGCGCGAACGCCCGATCGTGGTCATCACCTCGAACAATGAAAAAGACCTGCCCGACGCGTTCCTGCGTCGATGCTTTTTCCATTACATCAAGTTTCCTGATCGCGAGACGATGGAGGCGATCGTCGACGTCCACTTCCCAGACATTCAGAAAATTCTAGTCATTCGGGCACTCGACATTTTCTACGACGTCCGCGACGTACCCGGTCTAAAGAAGAAGCCTTCGACCAGCGAACTGATCGATTGGCTGAAGCTGCTGCTGGCCGAGGACATGCCCCTCGAAACCCTGCAGTCGCGCGATGCGCGCAGCGCCATTCCGCCGCTCCACGGAGCGCTCCTCAAGAACGAGCAGGATGTGATGCTGTTCGAACGGCTCGCCTTCATGGCGCGCCGCGCGACCTAAACCTCCGACGTGTACGCGATCTCCGCGTCGCCCCACCGGCGCCCGCTGACGTAAAGCGGGACGTAGACGTTGCGCACGACAACGAACGCCCGCCCGTCGTTGTCGTAACGGTAGACCCCTAGATAAAAGGGCGCGTCGCTCGCTTTCGCTTTACGGTCGATCGGTTCGAGGATGATGCGCCCGTTGCGGCAAAAGGCCTGATCGTGGGCGACGTCGCCGGTCGGCGCGCGCGATGAGCGGGTGAGGTGCGCTGGCAGGAAGCCATTCACATCGGTTGCGACGGCGCCGATGATGTTGGCGCGACTCTCCGCGATCTCATCGTAGAGCGGGCGCCAATATTGTTCGGCAAAGCTCACGAAGCGATTGCGGTAGCGCGGCGGGTTCGACCCCTCGATCGGGACGTAGTTTCGGTCGAAGAGCGCTTCCGGATCGAGCGTCCCCGCTGCGATCGACTGCTCGGCAACCGAAACGAGCCGCTGACAAAGATCCTGCGCCAGCGCCAGCATCGCGCTGTCGGCGGGGGAGGTTCCGGCGCCGATCACATCGTTGAAGCTCTTGTTCGCGAGCGTCTCCAGCTCGTCCACCCGGCCGTGGATGGCGACCAGGCGGTCGGCATTGGTGCGCGCGCTTCCCGCGAAATTGCCGAGCGCTGTGCGCACCTGCTGCGAAGATCCGTGGATCAGCGATGCGCTGCGGCTGATCTGATCGCTCTGCCCGTCGACGAGCCGGACAAGGTCAATGGCATGCGCGAGCGCGTCGCTGATGCGCGCGAGCCCAGCTTCGGCACGGTGGCTTTCCGACACGCCCGACGTGATGTCCTGGACCAGATCCTCAGCTTCGTTGCCGAGTCCGAGGATGGTGCGCTTGATCTCATCGGTCGCAGCGCGCGTGTTGGTGGCGAGGTTCTTGATCTCACTCGCCACGACTTTGAACGTCCGCCCTGCCTCGCCTGCGCGCTCCGCCTCGATCGAGGCGTTCAGCGCGAGCATGTTTGTCGTTCGCGCGAGCTTGTCGATCGTGCCCGATGCCGCGCGCACCTGATCGAGCGCCGCGGCAAAATCGGTGACGTGCCGTCCGAGCCGCTCGACCAACTTCGTCAGCTGGGCGAATTCATTGACCGCGCTCGAAATCTGCTGCGCGCTCTCGGAAATATTCTCGGTCGCCTTGGCGGAGAGGACCTTCGCCTCCTCCGTCGCGCGCGCGACCTGCGCCTGATCGGCCTCGAGTTCGGCCGTGACCTGCTCGAGCCGGTCGAGGGTATCGAGCTCCACCGATACGGCTTGTCGGATCGCGTCGATCTGACCGCTTATCTCGACGCAGCCGACTGCGAGGTCGCCGATATCGGTCGCCACCTTGGGATCGAGCGTCGCACCCGCTGCGGTGATGGCACTCATCTGCATATCAGCTTCCCCGACCCTCCAACGCGATGCGCGACGGGTAAGCAAACGCGGTTAACAGCCCGTCAACGCGACGTCGTCGCTTGTGCGCACGCCCTGGCTATGCTTGTCCCACGGACATGTTCCTGGGCTTTCTCGAAGCGCTCCGATTGGCGGGGATATCCGCTGGCTTGAAGGAGCACCTAGTGCTGCTGGAGGCGCTCGACCGGGAGGTTATCGGGCGGCGACCGGAAGAGTTTTACTACCTTGCCCGCGCAACTTACGTCAAAGACGAAGGGCTGATCGACCGCTTCGACCAGGTGTTCGCGAAGGTCTTTCGCGGGATCGAGACGAGCTGGGCCGAAACCGCCGCGGACATTCCCGCAGACTGGCTGCGCGCGGTCGCAGAGAAATTTCTGACGCCCGAGGAAATGGCGCAGATCGAGGCGCTCGGTTCCTGGGAAAAGCTCATGGAAACGCTCAAGGAGCGGCTTGCCGAGCAGGAGGGGCGCCACCAGGGCGGGAGCAAGTGGATCGGCACCGGGGGCACCAGCCCGTTCGGCAACTCCGGCTATAACCCGGAAGGAGTCCGCATCGGCGGCGAGTCCCGGCACAAGCGCGCGGTCAAGGTCTGGGACAAGCGCGAGTTCCGCAACCTCGACAACAGCCGCGAGCTTGGCACTCGCAACATCAAGGTCGCGCTGCGGCGACTGCGCCGCTTCGCCCGCAACGGGGCGGCGGACGAACTCGACCTCGACGCTACCATCGACGGGACTGCGCGGCAGGGCTGGCTCGACATCCGAATGCGGCCGGAGCGCCACAATGCCGTCAAGGTGCTGCTGTTCCTCGACGTCGGCGGGTCGATGGACCCCTTTATCAAGGTCTGCGAGGAGCTGTTCAGCGCGGCTTCCAGCGAGTTCAAGAACCTCGAATTCTTCTACTTCCACAACTGCCCCTATGAAGGCGTGTGGGAAGACAATCGCCGACGCTTTTCGGAGCGGACGCCGACATGGGACGTGCTTCACAAATATGGGCACGATTATAAACTGATCTTCGTCGGCGACGCGGCGATGAGCCCCTACGAGATTAGCCATTCGGGCGGCAGTGTCGAACATCATAACGAGGAGGCGGGCGCGGTCTGGCTGCAGCGGCTCACCAACACCTACCCCGCCGCCGCCTGGCTCAACCCCGTCCCGGAACAGCACTGGAACTATTCACAATCGACCCGCATGGTGCAGGAGCTGATGGCGGGACGGATGTATCCGCTCACGCTTGACGGGCTCGACGATGCAATGCGCGAACTCACCAGAAAAGGGGGGTAGCTTGCGCGCTGAGCTTGGCGCAAAAGGTGCGCCATGAAGCTCGACAAACGTATCGTTGCCAAGCCTTGGGGCCGGACGGACATACCGGCGCAGTTCGCAGCGCCGCAGGGTGAGCCGGTTGGCGAAATCTGGTTTCAGGACCCGGACGGCGATGCGGCGCCCCTGCTGATCAAATATCTGTTCACCTCCGAACGGCTCTCGGTGCAGGTCCACCCCAACGATGAACAGGCGCAGGCGCGCGGCTTCGCGCGCGGCAAGGAGGAGTGCTGGCTGGTACTCGACGCCGGGCCGCAGGGCGAGGTCGGCGTCGGGCTCAAGGACGATAGCAACGCCGCGGAACTGCGCGCCGCCGCCCTCTCCGGTGCAATCGAGCGGATGATCGACTGGCGCCCGGCGCGGGCGGGCGACTTCATCTACAATGATGCCGGCACCATCCACGCCATCGGTGCCGACGTGACCATTCTTGAGGTGCAGCAGAACGTCGATCTCACCTACCGGCTTTACGACTATGGTCGCCCGCGCGAGCTGCATCTCGACGATGGCCTCGCCGTATCGCGCGTCACGGCGGGCGGGAGCTCGCGTGATCGCCACGTCGGGACGAGCGGCGACCTGCTGCTGGTCGACGGACCGCATTTCGGCGTGCGCCGGGTCGAGGGGCCGGTGGGCGAACTCGCCCTTCCCGCGCCGCTCTACGTCGTCCCGCTCGACGGGTCGTGCCGGGTGGAGGGAGAGACGATCCACGTCGGCGAATGCGCACGCACCGACGACGCCAGCAGCATCGCGATCCCGCCCGGGTTGAACGTCGTCCTCGCGTGGGCGAAGGGAGCCAAACCGTGAGCGCGCGGATCGTCCCTGTCATCCTCTCCGGCGGTTCCGGCACACGGCTCTGGCCGCTATCCACCGACGCGCGGCCCAAGCAGTTCCTACCGTTGGTCGAAAATCGGACGATGTTTGCTGCGACGCTCGCGCGGGTAGCGGATCGGTCGCGCTATGCCGCTCCCGTCATCGTTTGCGGGCTCGGCCACGTCGCGCATGTGGCGGAGGATTTGAGCGCGTCCGGGATTGAGGACGCGCGCATCATTGTCGAACCGGCGGCACGCAACACCGCGCCCGCCATCGCGCTCGCCGCGCACGCGGTAGGCGCCGGGGACGCAATGATGTTGGTCATGCCTTCCGATCACGTGATCACCGATCCGGCGACCTTCCACGCCTCGGTCGAAGATGCGACGCCGGCTGTCGAACGCGGCGCGCTGGCGACGTTCGGCATCGCACCAACCGGTCCCGAGACGGGCTACGGCTACATCGCGTGCCATGGCGAAGAGGCGGTGCGCCAGGTCGAACGCTTCATCGAAAAGCCCGACCGCGAGCGCGCCCAGGCCATGCTCGATGCGGGCGGCCATTACTGGAACGCCGGCATTTTCCTGATGCGCGCCGACGCCTATCTCGCTGCCCTCGCGGAGCATGCCGACGACATCGCGCAGCCGGTCGCGAACGCCATGTCCGATGCGCAGAGCGAAGATCGGCTGCTGCGCCCGTCACACGCAGGCTTCACGGCCGCGCGATCGGATTCGATCGACTATGCGGTGATGGAAAAGAGCGCGAACGTCGTTTCCGTGCCAACTGATCCCGGTTGGTCCGACGTCGGCAGCTGGTCCGCCATCTACGAGCTCGCGGCCAAGGACGCTGACGGGAATGCGGCTGAGGCTGGCACGATCCTGTTCGATGCGCGGCGTAACCTCGTCCGTTCCAGCGGCGGCCCGCGGGTGTCGCTGCTGGGTGTCGATGACCTGATCGTCATCGCCACCGCTGATGAAGTCGCGATCCTCCCTCGCGACCGTGCGCAGGAGGTGAAGCGGCTCGTCGCTGAGGCGCGGGAACGCGATCGGAGCAGCGACGGCGCTTGAAGCCGCCTGCCGCTTCACCATATCGCCGGCATGAGTTCCCAGTCGCCGTGGCACGGCACCACCATCCTCGCCGTGCGTAAACCTGATCGCGTCGTCATCGTGGGCGACGGGCAGGTCTCGATGGGTCAGACCATCATGAAACCCAACGCGCGCAAGGTCCGTCGCCTGCACGATGGCAGCGTGATCGCGGGGTTTGCCGGCGCCACCGCCGACGCCTTCACCCTGTTCGAACGGCTGGAGCGAAAGCTGGAGGCACATCGCGGGCAACTGCTTCGCGCAGCGGTCGAGCTCGCCAAGGATTGGCGGACTGACAAATATCTCCGCAATCTCGAAGCGATGATGATCGTCGCCGACAAGGAACTGACGCTCGTGCTGACTGGCAACGGCGACGTTCTCGAACCCGCGCACGGCGTCGTCTCCATCGGGTCGGGGGGCAATTACGCGCTCGCTGCCGCCCGGGCGCTGGCGGATTATGAGCCGGACGCCGAAAAGCTCGCGCGGAAGGCGATGGGCATCGCTGCGGACATTTGCGTCTACACCAACGACAATCTGACCGTTGAGGCGATCGACCTCGACGTCGCCTCACCCTCCGCCTGAGGACGCGCTCTCTTGAACGACCAGCTCACCCCTAAGGCGATCGTCGCCGCGCTTGACGAACACATCATCGGCCAGCGCGACGCCAAGCGCGCGGTCGCGATCGCGCTGCGTAATCGCTGGCGGCGGCAGCGCCTCTCGCCAGACCTGCGCGACGAGGTGACCCCGAAGAACATCCTGATGATCGGGCCGACCGGGTGCGGCAAGACCGAGATTAGCCGCCGCCTCGCAAAGCTCGCCGACGCCCCGTTCGTCAAGGTGGAGGCGACCAAGTTCACCGAAGTCGGCTATGTCGGCCGCGACGTCGAACAGATCGCGCGTGACCTGGTTGAGGAAGCTGTGCGCCTGGAAACCGAGCGGCGCCGCGAAGCCGTTCGCGAAGCGGCGAGCGTCGCCGCGATGGAGCGGCTGCTCGACGCGCTCACCGGCAAGGGATCGAGCGAGGCCACCCGAGCGAGCTTTCGCCAGCGTTTCGAAGAAGGCGCGCTCGAGGACGCGGAGGTGGAGGTAGAAGTCTCCGAAACCCCGCAGATGCCGTTCGAAATGCCCCCGGGCGTCGGCGGCGTCGGCATGATCAACATCGGCGACATGCTCGGCAAGGCGCTCGGGCGCGACGGGCCCAAGCGGCGCCGCAAGCTCAAGGTTCGCGAAGCGTGGACGCGGCTGATCGAGGAGGAGCAGGATCGTCGGCTTGATAACGACGATGTGGCGCGCGTCGCGATCGCCGATGCCGAAGCCAACGGCATCGTCTTCCTCGACGAGATCGACAAGATCGCGGTTAGCGACGTGCGGGGCGGTTCGGTCAGCCGCGAGGGTGTGCAGCGCGATCTGCTGCCCCTCATCGAAGGCACGACGGTCGCGACCAAGCACGGCCCGATCAAGACCGACCATATACTGTTCATCGCCAGCGGGGCGTTTCACGTCGCCAAGCCGTCGGACCTGCTCCCGGAGTTGCAGGGCCGCCTGCCCATCCGCGTGGAGCTGGCGGCGCTGACGGAGGCGGACTTTGTGTCCATTCTCACCGACACTCGTGCCGCCCTCCCCCGCCAATATTCGGCGCTGCTGGAGACGGAGGGGGTGACGGTGGAGTTCACTCCGGACGCGATCGCCGAGTTGGCGCGCGTGGCCGCGACGGTGAACGCGCAGGTCGAGAACATCGGAGCGCGGCGTTTGCAGACGGTGATGGAACGCCTGCTCGAAACCCTCAGCTTCGAGGCGGAGGACCGTCACGGCGAAACCATCCGCATCGACGCCGACTATGTGCGCGGCGAGCTCGCGGAGATCGCGACCAACACCGACCTTAGCAAATATGTGCTCTGACGTAAGCGGTCAGGCCGTCGCGAGGTAGCGCCGGTCCGACCCCTCTAGCACCAGCGCGGTCAACCGTCCGGTGCCGAATGCGCCCGTGTCGATGCCGATGCGCACGCCCGTGTCCTCAACCTCCGGGGTCACGGTATGGCCGTGGACGATCACCTTTTCGTGAGCGGCGCGGTAGTCGAGGAAATCGCCGCGGATCCAGCGAAGGTCGCTCCCCTGCTGCGCCGCGAGCGGCGTTCGGGGGCGTACGCCGGCGTGAACGAAAGCATAGTCGCCAACCACGACCAGCTCCTCGCCACGCTCGAGAAAGTCGCGATGGTCGGGCGGGACAAGCGAGGGCATCACGTCCGCCAACTCCTCGAAAGTCATCGCATCGTAGCGCGGGCCCGCCAGCCCGTAAGAGGCAATCGTTGGCCCTCCCCCCATCTGCTTGACGAGGAAGCGCACCGCTTCGCGCGAGCCGCCAGCGGCCTTCAGGAAAACCTCTTCGTGATTGCCGAGCAGGAGGTGAAACGCGTCGAACTCCTGCGCGACGCCCATCGCGCGTTCCACGACCTGTCGTGAAGAGGGGCCGCGGTCGATGAGGTCGCCGAGCAGGATCAGTGTCGTGCGGGACGCCGCCGCGTTTGCCCGATCCTCCGCGATCTGCCGCAACAGCCTTGCGAACAGATCATCGCGGCCGTGGATGTCGCCAATCGCATAGACGCGCTCTCCCGCGGGGATTGCGGGTTCGGGCGTGGCTGGGGATTTCTTGAAGAGCGATAACAGCATGGGCGCGGAGCCATGTGGCGAGCGCAGCGCACCGGCGCAAGGGTTCAGCTTTGCCGCTCGCGCCGCTTATCCGCCCACCACGTCAACCGCTCGCGCAGCCGCGCCTCGAACCCGCGCTCCACCGGCGCGTAGAGCGTGTGGCGGCCGAGTTCGGTTGGCCAATAGTCCTGGCCGGAAAATGCATCCGGCTGGTCGTGATCGTAGAGGTAGCCCTCCCCTCGCCCGATCGACTTCATCGTCTTCGTCGGTGCGTTCAGAATGTGCGCTGGCGGCGGGAGCGTGCCCCCTTCCCTCGCCAGTCGTCGTGACGCCTTTTCCGCCCTGTAGAGCGCGTTGGATTTGGGTGCGGTCGCGCAGTAGATGCAGGCCTGGACGATCGCCAACTCGCCCTCCGGCGAACCCAGCAAGCGGTAGGTTTCGACTGCGGTCATCGCCTGAACCAAAGCTTGCGGGTCGGCGAGGCCGACGTCCTCGCTCGCGAAGCGCACGACCCGCCGCGCAATGTAGAGTGGGTCTTCGCCCCCCTCCAGCATGCGCGCGACATAGTAGAGCGCGGCATCCGGGTCCGACCCGCGCATCGCCTTGTGCATCGCGGAGATGAGACCGTAGTGCCCCTCACGATCCTTGTCGTAGCCCGCCGGTCGTCGCTGCAACAAAGCCTCGAGGGCCGCGGGATTGAGCGAGGTTCCGGCAGGCAGATCGGCGATCCGCTCCACGTGATTGAGGAGAAATCGCCCGTCGCCATCCGCCAGCGCGATCAGCATCGCCCGCGCATCCGCATCCACCGGCAGCGGTCGGCCCATCGCGGTCTCGGCGCGGACCAGCAGCGCCTCCAGCGCCTCCTCGTCCAGTCGGCGGAGGATGAGAAGCTGACAGCGCGACAGGAGCGCGCCGTTGAGTTCGAAGCTCGGATTTTCGGTCGTCGCGCCGACCAGCGTGATCGTCCCATCCTCCACCACCGGCAAAAACGCGTCCTGCTGCGCGCGATTAAAGCGGTGGATTTCGTCAACGAACAAGAGCGTCGGACCCTCCAACGAGCGCGCTGCCGCCGCCTCCGCAAACACCTTCTTGAAGTCAGCGACGCCCGAAAAGATCGCCGACAGGCTCACGTGCCGCATGCCGCCCGCGGCCGCGAGCAGTCGCGCGATGCTCGTCTTGCCGGTGCCGGGCGGGCCCCACAGGATCAGCGAGCCGATCCGACCGCTTGCCACCATCCGCCCCAGCGGCGCGTCGGGGGCAGTGAGGTGCTCCTGTCCGACGACCTCGTCGATACGGGTGGGACGCAGCCGGTCGGCGAGCGGCGCCGTGGGCGCGCTCACCCCCGCGACCTGCGTGCGCGCGAGGTCTCTACAGCCTGCCGCCAGGTGCGAACGACCGCGTCGTTGATCGCCTCCCAATCGAACTCGCCTGCGCGGGCGATCGCCGCGCGCGACGCTTGGGTGAGCCGCTCGGGCGATTCGATCAGACGCTGCAGCGCGTCGGCGTAGGCGTTGGGATCGTAGGCCGGAACGATCTCGCCGAAACTGCGGTCGTTGACGATGACGTGCGCCGCCGGGGAGTCCGCGGCGACCACCGGCGCGCCCGACGCCAGCGCCTCCAGCGTGACGTTGCCGAACGCCTCCGTCACCGACGGCTGGAGGAAGATGTCGAAACCCGCGACCGCCCGCGCGAGATCGTCGCCGGTGACAAAGCCGGTGAAGGCAGCGCCGGGCAGTGCGCGCTCGAACTCCGCGCGTGCCGGCCCGTCGCCGACCACCATCACCTGATGCGGCACGCCCCGGCGTCGCAACTCGGCAACCGCCGCCGCGAACATGTCGAGCCCCTTTTCGAGCACCAGCCGGCCGAGATAGCCGATCACCGGTACGTCATCGACAAGCCCCAGCGAGCGCCGCCAGACGAGGTCCCGCTTGCCGGGATTGAAGCGGTCCTGGTCGATCCCCCGCGACCAGATCTCGATCGGCGTGACGATCCCCTGCCCGCGCAGGCGGTCGGCGATATGCTCGGATGGCACGAGCAGCGTGTCGCAGCGATTGTAGTAATGCCGCAGCAGCGCGACCGCCGCCCCCTCCAGAAACTGCGCGCGATAGTAGGCGAGGTATGTCTCGAACAGCGTGTGCACCGATGCGACCACAGGCAGTTCGTGACGCTTCGCCCAGCTGACCGCGCGATGGCCGAGGATGTCCGGCGCGCTGGTGTGCACGATGTCCGGCGCGAACCGCTCGAGGTCGGCGCGGACGTCCGCCGGCAGCCCGGTCGCGAGGCGATATTCGCCCCGACCGAAGGGCAGCGCCACCGACGGCACGCTGATGAGGTCACCGACCGGCTCGAACGCGGGTGTGTCTGTGGTCGGTGAATAGACGCGGAGTTGCATTCCGCGCCGGATGGCATGCTCGGCAAGGCGGTTGAGCGACTGGTTCGCTCCGTCCCGCACATAATTGTAATTGCCGCTGAAAAGGGCCAGCCGAATGGCGGGGTCAGTCATACAAAGGGCCTACGCGCTCGCCATATCGTGTCAACGTGGAGGGCTGAGGGGCGACACACGGACATCGCCGCCCGCTGCTCAGCGGATCGCGAAAGGCTCAGGCCTCCTCGACATATTCGGTGGCGGGCGCGTGCAAGCGGAGCCGCTCGATGCGCCGCTCATCCGCTGCGAGCACCTCAAGCCGCCAGCCATTGTCCAGCGTCACGATCTCGCCGACCTCCGGAACCCGTTCGGCGGTCATTGCTGCAAGGCCGCCCAGCGTGTCCACGTCCTCGCCAAAATCTGCGAACACGGGGTGCACGTCACGCGCCAGGTCCTCCAGCTCGACCCGCGCATCCGCCTCCCACACGCCCGTGTCGAGCAGCTGGACCAGCACCGTCGGGGCATCGTCGTGCTCATCCTCGATGTCGCCGACGATCTCCTCCATCAGATCCTCGATCGTGACGAGCCCGTCGGTCCCGCCATATTCGTCGAGCACGATGGCGAGGTGCACGCGCTTGGCGCGCATTTCAGCGAGCAATTCCATCGCCGACATCGCCTGCGGAACGTAGAGCGGCTGACGCATCAAGCTTGTCAGACTGTCCGGACGAGCGTCGGCACGGGCCATGATGCCGAACACATCCTTGACGTGGAGCATACCCACCACCTCATCGAGGCTCTCGCGATATACCGGCAGGCGGCTGTGATCCGCCTCTTCGAATGCCGCAATTGCCTCCTCGAAGCTGGCAGTTTCTGGTAAGGCGATGATGTCGCCCCGTGGCACCGCGACGTCGTCGGCGGTCTTGTCGCCGAAGCTGAGCATGTTGCGCAGCATCTCACGCTCGATGGCGCTGAGGTCGCCGTTATCGCCGTTGGACGATGGAGAGGTAGCATCCTCATCCTCATCCGCTTCGGCGATTTTTTCTTCTATCTGTTCGCGCAGCGTCTGTTCCGCTGCGTCACCGAACATCAGCGTGCGAAAGCTTTTCCACAATCGCCCGCGACTGTCGCCCTCCGATCTGGCGGCGTTCGCCATTGTAACGTCACTCCTCCCCATCGTCGTCAATCGGCGCATAGGGGTCGGCGATGCCGAGCCCCGCGAGCACTTCCCGCTCCAACGCCTCCATGGCGTCCGCCGATCCGTCGTCCTGGTGATCGTAGCCGATCAGATGCAGTGTGCCATGCACAATCAGATGCGTAACGTGGCTTTCGAGTG
>CAKZIN010000021.1 GCA_936933955.1 uncultured Sphingopyxis sp.
GAGTTGCGGGTGCATTCTGTCCATCGCCAGGGTGTACTGCGTGAGGTCGTTGGTGCCCACGCTGAAAAAGTCCACCTCGGGCGCGAGCTGCTCGGCCAGCAGCGCCGCCGACGGCACCTCGACCATCACGCCCAGCGGGATGCGGGGCGCACCCAGCTCCTGCCGCACGTCGTCGAGAATGGCGCGGGCGCGGCGGAAGTCCTCCAGGGTGGAAATCATGGGGAACATCACGTGGACGTTCGGGTGATCCCGCGCCACGCGGGCGATGGCCCGGAGTTGCGGCAGGAACAGGTCGGGCCGCTCGAAGCACAGCCGGATGCCGCGAATGCCCAGGAACGAGTTGTCCTCGCGGGCCAGGCCCAGGTACGGCACCTCCTTGTCCCCGCCGATGTCCAGCGTGCGGATAATCAGCGGGCGGTCGCCCAGCGCGGCGGCCATGGCCCGGTACTCCCGCTCCTGGTCGTCCTCGCCGGGGAGGCTGTCGCGCTCCAGGAACAGGAATTCGGTACGCATCAGGCCCACGCCCTCGGCCCCGGCGTCCAGCGCCCCGGCGGCGTCGCCCGCACGGTTGATGTTGGCGGCGACCTCCACCCGCACGCCGTCGCGGGTGACGCCCGGCTGGTGGCGGGGGGCGGGGGCGGAGCGACGGCACGCGCGCCGTCCTCCGGCGTGGCGGCGGGGGGAGAGCCCGTCGTCGACGTCGCCCCGCCATCGACCTTTTGCGGCGCCCATTCGCTCAGGAACGGGTCGAGGATTATGGCGTCGACCGCTTTGCTGCCCTGCCCCCAGCGATAGACCGAGCGCTCCACCGCGTTGCGCAGCTCGCGGACGTTGCCGGGCCAGTCGTGCCCTTGCAGCACGCCGCGCGCACGGTCGGTCCAGCCGGGCCAGCGTTCCCAGCTCAGTTCCGCCGCCATGCGCTGACCGAAATGGTCGGCGAGCACCATCACGTCGCCCTCACGCACGCGTAGCGGGGGGAGCGTGATGACCTCGAACGACAGCCGGTCGAGAAGATCGGCGCGGAACCGACCGCGCTCGACCAATGTCGGCAGATGTTCGTTGGTGGCCGCCACGATGCGGACGTCGACGCGCAGCGGCTTGGCCGCGCCGATGCGGGTGACCTCGCCATATTCGACCGCCCGCAAGAGGCGCTCTTGCGCGCCGTTCGAGAGCGTCGCGAGCTCATCGAGAAACAGCGTCCCCCCGTCCGCCTCCTCGAAGCGCCCGGCACGCGCCTTGGTGGCGCCGGTGAAGGCGCCCGCTTCGTGCCCGAACAGCTCCGCCTCAATCAGCGTTTCAGGGAGCGCCGCGCAGTTCATGGTGACCAGCGGCCCCGCCCAGCGCGGGCTGTGGCGATGCAGACGTTCGGCGATCAGCTCCTTGCCCGTGCCGCGTTCGCCAATCACCAGCACGGGGCGCGCCAGCTCCGCAGCCGCCATCGCGCGCTCGACACTGTCGAGGAAGGCCGACGACTGGCCGACGAACCGAGGTGACTCGCGCTGCACCCGCTCACTTGGCGCATTTCACCAGAGCTTGGCAACCATTCCCAAACAACGTCCACTGGATGACGTCGAAACCGCGCGAAACCTCGGTTGGCACGGACAGTGAAATACATTGGGCATGTCCACGACACAGGCCCTCCCCCATGACCCAGCGACCTTCGCCCAAGCATCTGCTGCTGGCGCTCGGCTTCTGCCTGTTGCCTTTGGCCATGCGTTCACCGCCGCCGGTCGAGCTGACGCCGCCCGCGGTCGCGATCGCCGCAACAATCTCTCCTCTCGCCTGAGCTTCATCGCTCGGGTGAGTGACGGCGCCGAAGCAGCCCCTTCCCCTGCCGCGCTCCGGCGCCGTCCCCTCTTTTCCGAATTGACCGCTTCACCGGACGCGGTGAAGCTTGTGACAGCGCGCTTCGAGGAATTCTTGATGGGCATATTCTCCCGCACCCGTGACATCATCGCCGCAAATTTTTCCGATCTGCTCGACCGTTCGGAGGATCCGGCGAAGACCATTCGCGTGATCATCTTCGAGATGGAGGAGACGCTGGTCGAAGTGCGCGCGTCCGCCGCGCGCACCATCGCCGACACCAAGGAGCTGCGGCGCCACATCTCCAAGCTCGTCGAAATGCGCGACGGCTGGAACGAGAAGGCGGAGCTCGCGCTCTCCCGCGACCGCGAGGATCTCGCCCGCGCCGCGCTCGCCGAACGCAAGAAGTCGAGCGACATGATCGAGCGGCTCGAAGCCGAATGCGCGCTGCACGACCAGACGCTCGCAGGCTACGAAGGCGACATCGCCAAGCTGCAGACCAAGCTGCGGGAGGCGCGCAGCCGCCAGGCCAACGTGTCGACCCGGCTCGAAAGCGCCGAAAACCGCTACCGCCTGCGCGAGATGACGCATGGCGAGCGCACCGCCGACGCGCTCAGCCGGTTCGACGAGCTCGAACGGCGCGTGGACTGGGCGGAGGGTCGCGCCGATGCCGCGCTGATCGGCGCGCCGCGCACGCTGGAAGATGAATTCACCGAACTACGCGCCACCGACGAACTCGACGCCGAGCTCGCCGCGATGAAAGCGCGGCTCAACAAGGGGGTCTGAGCGTCATGGAAGAAGTTGTGGCCATTATCGGCGGTATGACGCTGGGAGCGGCATTCCTGATCGGACTGCCGTGGCTGATCCTCCACTACATCACGAAGTGGAAAAGCGCACAGACGCTGCCGGTGGAAGACGAAAACCTGCTCGACGAGCTCTACGATCTGGCTCGGCGGCTCGAGGACCGGGTGCACACGGTGGAGCGGATCATCGCCGCCGACAATCCCGACTGGCGCCCCATGCTCGCCGACCGTCGCGGGAGCGAGGCGCTGCCCGGGCCCGACCAAGCGGACCGCTACGGTCACCGCGGGCCGCCCGAGGATTTCGACGACGAGCTGAACCGCATCGCGGCCCGCCGCGCACGCGAAAGGAGCCGCTGACATGAGCGCACGTCGCAACCGCAACTCGCTCACCGACTGGACCGATCGACCGGCCGTCAACGGCGCGCGCCGCACCACCTTTTACCGCGACAAAGTGAACGGCAAGGTCTCGGGCGTATGCTCCGGGCTCGCCGACTACACCGGGGTCGATGCGCTGTGGATCCGCGTCGGGCTGGTTGTGCTGGTGCTCGCAGGTTCGGGCGTGCCCCTGCTCGCCTACATCCTCATCGCGATGATGGCCCCGGTAAAGCCGGCGGGCATGTACCAGGACGATGACGAACAGCGCTTCTGGCAAGGGGTGCGCGCCAATCCGCGCCGCTCCGCCCGCGACGTCCGAGCGAGCTTTCGCGAACTCGACCGGCGGCTGGCCGACATCGAGCTGATGTACACCAGCAAGAACCACCGGCTCGAAGCCGAGATCGAAAAGCTGCGCTAACCCACGCCGCGCGCATTCGGGAGCCCAACGATGAACCTGACCGTCATCCTCTTCTTCATGATCGTGGTCGGGATCCCGGTCATCGTCAGCTACTTCAACGACCGCAACAAGCGCGAGATGCGACTGCGCGAGCGTGAGATCGAGGTGCTGGGATCACAGACCGCGGAGAAGGCCGCGCAATATGCGTCGCACACCGAACAGCTGGAGCAGCGGGTGCGCGTTCTCGAACGCATTCTGACCGACCAGGGCTACGGCCTCGCGCAGGAGATCGAGGCGCTGCGTGACGCTCCGGTGCGAAGGGCAGACGGCGCGCGTGCCGAGGCGCTCCCTGCCCCGCGCGCCGCTGATGCCGGAGTGCCGCTGCCGCCGATGAACCAACGTCAGCCAGTCCGCGAAGGAGACGCGTGATGCTCGACCCGTTCACTACCCTCAGCGTTGCGTTCAGCCTGCTGGCGATGACCGCCATCGTCGCGCTGGCCGGGCTGAAGGCATGGAGCGGCTGGCTCAACCTGCGGCAGGCCGAGCTCAATCGGCGCGACGGCCGCAGCGACGCCGGCCAGCGCATCGACCTTTCCGACCTGCGCGAACGTGTGCGCAAGCTCGAGGCGATCGCCGCTGGAGTGGACCTTTGAGCCGCCTCGACACGAGCGCGCGGAATAACGCAGCCACCGTGGGCATCGGTCTCGGCAGTGCGATCGCGGTGGCGATCTCGTGGAGTCTCCACAAGTCGATTGTCTGGGCCGCCGTCCACGGGGTGCTGTCGTGGCTTTACGTCGGCTACTATGCTTTCACCCGGCCCGGTGGGCTTTCCGGCTGACGCCGACGACGTCTCGCGCTAGGTGGGGCCGATGCTACCGCCGCTTGCCGAAATCGCCGAAGATTACGCCCTGCTTGATGCGGACGACCGGTACCGGCTGCTGATAGACCTAGGCCGTGAGCTGGAGCCGATGCCCGACGCGCTCAAAACCGACGCCACCCGCGTTCCCGGCTGTTCGGCCAGCGTCTGGCTCTACCCGACCCGGCAAGCCGACGGTGCATTGCACTTCGTTGCCGACAGCAACGCCGCGATCACCAAGGGCATCGTCGCGCTGGTGCTAAGCGCGGTGCAGGATCAAACCCCGGCAGCGATTGCCGACACCGACATCGCCGCCGCGCTCGCCCCCTTCGACCTCGCCAATCAGCTCAGCTCCAACCGGACGCAGGGCGTGCCCAACATGATCCGGCTGATTCAGGAGAGCGCGGCGCGTGCAGCGGGCGCGTCCTCGCCAGCCGCCCTACCCTAACCCTTCCAGCTGCGCCGTTCTTCAGCGAGGCGGAGGATTTCGAACGCTGCCTGCCCCGCGTGAAAACGCTTCGCGGCTTCCGGATCGTTCGGCCTCACGTCGGGATGCGTTTCCTTCGCGAGCGAGCGCCATGCCTTGCGTACTGCGTCGAAGTCACAATCGGGCGGGAGGTCGAACAGGTCGAGCGCGCGCATTTCATCGGCGCTGCGCCCCTCGTCCCCGCGCGCGGCCCACGCCTGATGCTTTGAGGTCGCAAAGCCAGCAGCGCTGCGGCGTTCCTCCGCCTCGCGCGCCGCGGCCTCCTCGGCGGAAAGGCCTTCGAAGTAATTCCAGCCGCGATTGTATTCCGCGGCGTGGGTCTGGCAAAACATCCAGCGTTCGGGGCTGTTGGGGGCCTTGGGCGCGGGGCAGGTGCCGGGTTCGGTGCAGCCGTCGCGGTCGCACAGCTTGACCTTCGTCGCCTCACGCGACGAGCCATAGGCCCGCCAGCGGGGGAACCCCCAATCATCCTTGCGCGTCGCTCGTGGCATCGCTCCTCTGTAACGCACCGTGCGGGGAGGGGAAGTGGGGCGCGTCAAGCGGCGTTGTGCCCCGCCCTGGGCAGGGCACAGGCAGAAGATCGCTGCGGGCCGTCATGGGAGTAAATCCCATGACGTCGAACCGGTCGGCTGCGCCGCCGGTCGGCCGGCCACGACGTAGTCGCGAAATAGCTTCGCTATTTCTTGCGGCGTGGCGTGGCGCCAGAGGGCCTGTAAGCCGGGTTCTGTCCCCCCGCCCGTTCCCGTGAGGGCGCGGCGGAAGGGGCGACCATTCCTCTAGGCGCGCCGTTGCCGACGCGCTCCAGCAGCCAACCCGGACGGCATGGGCGACAATCTCGCCTGCGTGGACCCTTGTGAGGCCCGACGCGCGCCGTCCCTATTCGGCCTTGCTCCCGGTGGGGTTTACCGAGCCGCTCCGGTCGCCCGTCGCGCGGTGCGCTCTTACCGCACCCTTTCAGCCTTACCTGTGCGCCGCCGAAGCGTCGCCATCGGCGGTCTACTCTCTGTGGCACTGTCCCTGGGGTCGCCCCCGCCGGGCGTTACCCGGCACCGTGATTGCATGGAGCCCGGACTTTCCTCCCGCGAGCAAGCTCACCGGCGGCCGCCCGGCCCTCTGGCACGCGCGCCTGTAGCACCACCGGCGTGCGATTGCGAGGCGTGTGGCGTTCCCCCCCTCCCCCTTGTGGGAAGGGAGGTTGGCGCCCCCCCCTTACCCCTCCGGTTGCGGCAGCAGCAGGCCGAGCAGGATGGCGCGGGTTTCGCCGTCGATGGTGCCGTCGAACAGCTCGGGGCGAAACCGCCGCTGGAACGCCACCGTCGCCGCGAGCGGGTCGGTGATGTCGGTGCCGCCCCAGCCGGTGCCGGGATGTGCCACCTGAAAATAGCGCCCGGGGGTGGACCGGCGGCCGCGTACGCGAATGCCGGTGGGCGGCACGTCGAGGCATTTGCCGGCCTGGTGTTCCGACAGCACGCCGGTGATGTGATCGTCCACCACGATAACCTCGTCCACATGGCCGTGCCATTGCTGGGCGAAGATGCCGATGGCGGCGCTGCCGAGCACCGGTTCGCCACGCTTTACGTGCTCGATGTGGCACCCAAGGGCGTGACTAGGGCCCTCCAACGCAGAACTCCCGGCCCTGGTGACCCGGGACCGGGAGTTCTACTGAACATAATCGGCTACTACTGCTGAATAGCCTGCGTGCGAGAGGGGGGATTTGAACCCCCACGCCCGTAAGGACACTGCCACCTGAA
>CAKZIN010000022.1 GCA_936933955.1 uncultured Sphingopyxis sp.
GCGCCACCCGATGCGGCGCCGCCGCCAGCGGGCCGCGGCGCCTGAGCGCGCTGACCGAACAGCGCAGGCCGTTCAACACCAGCGCCGGTCGGGATCTCCAGCCCGGTCGCGACGACGCTCACGCGAATCTTGCCGTTGAGCTGCGGGTTGAACGCCGAGCCCCAGATGATGTTGGCGTCGGGATCGACCAGCTCGCGGATATGGTCGCCGGCTTCCTGCAGCTCGAACAGGCCGAGGTCGTCGCCGCCGGAGATCGAGACGATGACGCCTTTCGCCCCGGCCATGCTGACCCCGTCGAGCAGCGGGTTGGCGATCGCCTGCTGCGCAGCGGCCAGCGCGCGGCCGTCGCCCTCTGCTTCGCCGGTGCCCATCATCGCCTTGCCCGCGTCGCGCATCACCGATTTGACGTCGGCGAAGTCGAGATTGACGAGGCCAGGCATGACCATGAGGTCGGTGATGCCGCGCACGCCCTGCTGCAGCACCTCGTCCGCCATGCGGAACGCTTCGATGAAGGTGGTCTTCGCTTCCGCCACCATGAACAGGTTCTGGTTGGGAATGACGATCAGCGTATCGACGTGGCGCTCGAGCTCCTCGATCCCCGCGTCGGCGGAGCGCATGCGGCGGTTGCCCTCGAAGCTGAACGGCTTGGTCACCACCCCGACGGTGAGGATGCCGCGGTCGCGCGCGGTCTTGGCGATGACCGGCGCGGCGCCGGTGCCGGTGCCGCCGCCCATGCCAGCCGCGAGGAACACCATGTGCATCCCTTCGAGCGCCTGCTCGATTTCGGCGATGGCCTCTTCGGCGGCGGCGCGGCCGACCTCGGGCTGAGCGCCCGCGCCCAGCCCTTGCGTGATTTGCGCGCCGAGCTGGATACGGTTCGCCGCCTGGCTCGCCGACAGGGCCTGTGCGTCGGTGTTGGCGACCAGGAAGTCGACCCCCTGCACGTCGGCGGCGATCATGTTGGCGATGGCATTACCGCCCGCGCCACCGACGCCGATCACCGCGATGCGCGGCTTCAGCCCCTCGAGATGCGGCAGACCGATATTGATGCTCATGCGCTTGTCACTCCCCGTTCGGCTGGTGCCGATCGTGATCCCTTAACCATGTGCGTTCGCACATATCGCGCGCGGTTTGAATCGCTTTTCGCCCGCGCGCCACAAAAAAGTCATGCGCCCCGCTGCCACATCGCTGTAAGCCGCTGCCACCAGGGGCGTTCGCCCTCATCCGCGCGGCGTTCGCTGCCCCCGCTCGGACGGACGTCGGGAGAGGGGTTGGCGGCGTAGATGATGGTGCCGATCGCGGTCGCGAACCCCAGCCTGTCGTGCGCCATCGGCATGCCCCCGAGCGCGCGCGCCTTGGCGAGCCGCACGGTCCCGCCCAGCGCGCCCTGGAGATATTCGCTCAACCCCTTGAGCTCGGCCCCGCCGCCGCAGAGCAGGATCTGCCGTTCGCTCGGATCGTCGAAGCCGAGCTGGCGCAGCGCGCGACCCACGTCGGGCGCCACGCGGTCGAGCCGCGCGCGAATGACGGCGTTGAGCTCGGCGCGGGTGATCTTGGCCTCGCTGTCGGCGCCCTCCATCTCCCCCAGCGCGATGCTGTCCTGGTGGTCGCGCGGCGATGAGAGGGCGGAGCCGTAAAAGCACTTCACGCGCTCGGCGATGCCGCGGCGGGTGCCGAACTGGTTGGCGATGGCGTCGGTGATGTCCGCCCCGCCGGTCGGCAGGGTGACGACGCCTGCCAGCATCCCGCCGGCGAACACGCCGACCCGGGTGAGCGCTGCTCCGACGTCGATCAGCGCGGTGCCGAGCTCGCGCTGTTCATCAGTCAGGCAGGCGATGCCCGCAGCCATCGTCGTCGACACGACGTCGCGCACATCGACATGCGCCGCGCGCACGGCGGAGATGAGGTTGGCGACCGGCCCGCGATCGGCTTCGACGAGGTGCACCTCCACGCCGAAACGGTCGGCCATCAGCCCGAGCGGTTCGCGCACCCCCGCATTGCCGTCGAGCACGTAAAACACCGGCTGCGCGTGGAGGATGGCGCGTTCGTCGCGGGGCAGCGCATTGCGCGCGCGCTCGTGCAGCTCGTCGACGTCATCGGGCTCGATCTGGCCGCGCCCATGCGCCATTTCGTTGAGCACGCTGCGGCTGACAACCGACGGCCCGCCAAAGCTGACCCACGCCTGCTGCACCTCGACGCCCGCCACGCGCTCCGCCTGTTCGAGCGCCTCGCGCACGCAGCGGTCGACCGCCTGCAGGTCGACGACATTGCCGAGCCGCAACCCCATCGCTTCGCGCACGCCGGTGCCGAGCGCGTGGAGCGTGCCGTCGGCCTCCGCCCCGGCGATCACCACCGCCACCTTCGACGATCCGACGTCGATGGCGGTGTAGAGCGTTTCGATGCGTGGGGCGGCCATCGCTCGACCTCAGTCCGCGTCGGCGGCGGGCACCACCGCCCGATCGCTGCCAGTGACAAGCCCCAGGTCGCCGAGGTCGCCCTCACGCCCCGGCCGGTAAACCAGCCGCCCCGGCACGCGCATGTCGAACCGGGTGATGCCGCGGCCGAGCAGGCGCGAGGTGCCGTCCATCTGCGCAAATTCGGTCAGCGCATCGCGCGCCCGCGCGGCGCCCTCGGGCAGCAGCAGCGTCTCGCCCGAACGGAAGCTGATGTTCCAGCGGCGGTTCCCGACCCACGCCCCGCCCTTGACCTGCTCCCGCAGCGCGGGCGCGGCCTCGAGGAGTTCATGCAAGGCGGCGAGATCGCGCGCGGGCTGGTCCGACACCAGCACCGGCAGTCCGGGAACTGCGCCCGGATCGACCTCCGGCAGGGGGCGCCCGCTTGCGTCGATGAGGACATGACGTCCGCCGCGCTGCCACACCGCGACCGGGCTCCGTTCGACCAGTTCGACCACCAGCGTATCGGGCAGGCGCCGTGAGACGCGCGCGTCCGCAACCCAGCCGTTGGCGAGCAGCTCGCGCCGCACCTCGTCGATGTCGAACGCCACCATCGAGCGGTCCTTTTGCCGCAGCGCGACGTCATAGACCTTGAGCCGGTCGAGCCGGTTGGCGCCGATCACCTCGATCCGCTGCACCGAAAAGCCCGCGCGCCCGACCGCGGCCACCGCCTCGTCGCGCACGAACGCCGCGGCGCCGGTCACCACGGCGAGCGTGATCAGCGCGGCAATGAAGGCGAGCGCGAGCAGCGTCACCATGATGCGCCGCACGACGTGAGGCGGCAGCGGCTGGCGTTCGAGCAGGCGCGGCATCAGCGGGCGACGGCTCGCCCGCTTCACCGCCCCGCGCGAGCGCGCAGGAGCGGCACCGCGGCGCACCGTCTGGGTCCGGGCGCCCGTGCGGCTCACAGCGCCGCTTCGACCAGTCGCTCGACCAGTTCCTCGTAAGCGATGCCGCGATACTTGGCCTGCTCAGGCACCAGGCTGAGCGGCGTCATGCCCGGCTGCGTGTTGACCTCGAGCAGGAGAATACCCGCTTCGCCCTGTTCCTCGTCCCAGCGGAAGTCGCTGCGCGATGCACCCTTGCAGCCGAGCAGTCGGTGCGCCTCGCGGGCGAGGTCCATCATCCGCCGCGCGATCGGTTCGGGGAGGTCGGCGGGGCAGACATGCTCGGTCATGCCCGCGGTATATTTGGCGTCATAGTCGTAAAAGCCGGTCGAAACCTTGAGCTCGGTCACCGCCAGTGCCTCGTCGCCGAGCACCGCCACCGTCAGCTCGCGCCCCTTGATGTAGGGTTCGGCGAGCAGCTCGGTGAACTCGCGCCACGGCCCCACCGTGTCGCGGCCGATCGGGCTGCCGTAGTTGCCGCCATCGGTGACGATCGCGACGCCGACCGACGAGCCTTCGTTGACCGGCTTCAGCACATAGGGCCGCGGCAGCGGGTCGGCGGAAAACAGGCTTTCGCTGGCAACGATCTTGCCCGTCGGCATGGGGATGCCGTGCGGAACGAGGCGCTGTTTGGTCAGCTCCTTGTCGATCGCGATGACCGAGGTGACGAGCCCCGAGTGGGTATAGGGGATGCCCATCAGGTCGAGCATGCCCTGCACGCTGCCATCCTCTCCCGGCACGCCGTGGAGCGCGTTGAAGACGACGTCGGGCTTCGCGTTGTTGAGGCGGGCGGCGACGTCGCGATCCATGTCGACCTCGGTCACGCGGTGCCCGCGGCTGCGCAGCGCCTCAGCCACGCCGCGCCCGCTGGTGAGCGACACCTCACGCTCGTTAGACCAGCCGCCCATCAATACCGCGACGTGCCAGGGACCGCGACCGCTCACTTCGCCATGCCCACCCGTTCGATCTCCCATTCGAGGTTCACGCCGCTGTCGGACGCGACGCGGCGGCGCACTTCATCGCCCAGCGCTTCGATGTCGGCGCTCGTCGCATTGCCGGTGTTGATGAGGAAATTGCAATGCTTCTCGCTCACCTGCGCGCCACCGAGCGTGAGCCCGCGGCACCCCGCCGCGTCGACCAACCGCCATGCCTTGTCACCGGGCGGGTTCTTGAAGGTCGAGCCACCGGTCTTGCTGCGCAGCGGCTGCGATGCTTCGCGCGCGGCGGCGATGCGGTCCATCTCGGCCTGCACCGCCGCGGGTTCCACGGGCTGCCCACGAAAGCGCGCGCCGACGACGATGACGCCCGGCGGCAGTTCGCTGTGGCGGTAGCTGTAGCGGAGTTGGTCCGGCGTCAGCGTCAGCCGCTCGCCCGAGCGCAGCACGACGTCGCAATCGACCAGCACCTCCGCCGTTTCGCGACCGTAGGCGCCGCCGTTCATGCGCACGAAACCGCCGACCGTGCCGGGGATCGAGCGAAGAAACTCGAGCCCGCCGATCCCTGCGTCCCGCGCGCTCGAGGAAACGAGGATGCCGCTCGCCCCGCCCCCGCAGTCGAGCGTCGTCGCGTCCACGCGCGCGACCTTGGCGAATGGCTTGCCGAGACGAACCACGACGCCGGGAAACCCGCCATCGCGCACGATCATGTTGGAACCGAGCCCCAACGCCAGCAACGGGGTCGCGGGGTCCAGCTCGCGCAGGAAGCTCGCCAGGTCGTCGGCGTCCGCGGGCTCGAACAAAGCCAATGCTGCGCCGCCGGTCTTGAACCAGGTCAGCGGCGCCAGCGGCGCGTCGGGCGTGAGCTTGCCGCGGGGGGTGGGGAGGCCGGAGACCATGCCTGCCATCAACCCCGACCGTCATTGCGGGGGGCGCAGCGACGGAGCGATCTGGCCAGCTTGGCGCCCGCCGCGGATTGCCTCGTTCCGCTCGCAATGGCGGGGGTTTGCGTCAACGCAGGTGCTCCGCCAAGCCGGCAGCGACTTTGGTAATGTCGCCCGCGCCCATGCAGACGATGAGGTCGCCGGCGCCGAGCTGCCCGCTCGCCACATCCTCGCGCAACCGTGTGACCAGCGCATCGGAACCGTCGAGCGCCACGGCGGCGCGGTGGCCGCGCGCGTTGAGGCCCGCGGCGAGCGCCTGCGCGTCGACGCCATCCACCGGCGCCTCCCCCGCCGCGTAGACCGGCAGCACGAGCACGCGGTCGGCGTCGTTGAAGGCCTGCTGAAACGCATCCATGTGGTGGCCGAGCCGCGAATAGCGGTGCGGCTGCACCACCGCGACGACGCGGCCCGACCCGACGCTCTCCCGCGCCGCGGCGAGCACCGCCTGCACCTCCACCGGATGGTGCGCATAGTCATCGACGATCCGCACCGTCCCGCCGGTCACGCTCACGTCGCCGACGTGGCTGAAGCGGCGCTTGACCCCCTGGAATCCCGCAAAGCCGCGGGCGATGGTCGCGTCCTCGACGCCGAGATGCACCGCTACCGCGATCGCGGCGAGCGCGTTCTGGACATTGTGCCGCCCGGCCATCGGCAGTTCCACCCCGGCGATGACCCGGCTTTCGCCCTCACCCGATCGCACGACCACATCGAAGCGGTTGCCGCCTGCCACGACCTCAAGGTTGGTGCCACGCACGTCCGCCTGCGCCGAAAAGCCGTAGGTGACGATGCGCCGGTCGCGGATGCGCGGGACGATCGCCTGCACCTCCGGATGGTCGAGGCACAGGATCGCCGCGCCGTAGAAGGGCACGTTTTCGATGAACTCGACGAAGGCGTCGCGCACCGCGTCAAAATCGCCCCAATGATCGAGATGTTCGGGGTCGATGTTGGTGACGACGGCGATGGTGCCGTCGAGCCGCAGAAAGCTGCCGTCGCTCTCGTCCGCCTCCACCACCATCCAGTCCGACGCGCCGATGCGCGCGTTGGAGCCATAGTGGTTGATGATGCCGCCGTTGATCACCGTCGGGTCGAGCCCGCCCGCATCGAGCAATGACGCGACGAGGCTGGTGGTTGTCGTCTTGCCATGCGTCCCCGCGACCGCGACGGTCGATTTGAGGCGCATCAATTCCGCCAGCATCTCCGCACGGCGGACGACGGGGATGCGGCGCTGATAAGCGGCTTCGACCTCCGGGTTGGTCTTGCGGCTGACGGCGGTGGAGGTGACCACCACCGCCACATCGCCGAGATTCTCCGCCGCGTGGCCGATCGTCACCGGGATGCCGCGCGTGCGCAGCCCTTCCACGACGTAGCTCTCCGCCATGTCGCTGCCCTGCACGCGGTAGCCGAGGTTGTGCATCACCTCGGCGATGCCCGACATGCCGATGCCGCCAATGCCGACGAAGTGGATGGTGCCGATGTCGGTCGCGACACCCTTCACGATGCGAGCGCCCCGGTCGTCGCCACGGCGGCGTGAGGTTCGGCGCTTGCATCGAAGCGGTGGATCGCCTGCATGTTCCCCGCGCCGCCGCAGCGTTCGATGAGGTCGGCGAGGTCGCGCGTCGCGTCGGGACGCCCGCACGACAGCGCCGCGGTCGCCGCCGCCTCCAGCCCCGCCGGGTCGAGCGCGAGCCGCTGAATGCGCTTGGCGAGTTCGGCGACGGTGAACTGCGGCTGCGCAATGCACCACGCACCCCCCGCAGCGACCAGCTCGTCGACGTTGTAGGTCTGGTGGTCGTCGGTCGCGCTGGGCAGCGGCACGAGGATGGAGGGGCGCCCCGCCACAGCCAACTCCGCCACCGTTGAAGCGCCCGCGCGCCCGATGACGATGTGTGCCCAGTCGAGCTTCGCCGGCATATCGTCGAGGTAGGTCGCGACCTCCGCCGGGATGGCATGATCGCGGTAGGCGGCGCGCACTCGGTCGATGTCCTCCGCGCGCGCCTGCTGCGTCACCTGGAGCCGCTGACGCAGCGACGTCGGCATCAGCGACAGCGCCTGCGGCACCACGTCGGCGAACACGCTCGCCCCCTGGCTGCCACCGGTGACGAGGATGCGCAGCACCCCGTCCTGACTGTAGGGCGGATAGCCGCGGGTGCGCAGCGCGAGCACTTCCTCGCGCACCGGATTGCCGACCAGCGCCACCCGTTCGCGCGCGCTTTCGGGGACGCGCTGCACCTTGGGATAGGCAGTGGCGATGATGCCCGAGCGGCTCGCCAGCAGACGGTTGACGCGACCGAGCACCGCGTTCTGCTCGTGGATCGCGGTCGGCACGCGCCGCGCCTGCGCCGCGAGCAGCGCGGGGAGCGCGGGGTAGCCGCCGAAGCCGACCGCTGCAGCAGGCTCGAACTCGCGGATCAGCGCCATCGCGGCCCGGCGCCCCTGCCAGATGGCGCGCGCCGCCCTCGCCCAGCCGACCGGGCCGCCGCCGAGCCGCCCGGCGGGAAGGATGTGCACCGCAAGCCCCTCGGGCGCACCGCCGATCTTGGCTCCGCGCGCATCGGTGATCAGCGCCGCGCGATGCCCGCGTCCGATCAGCTCCCGCGCGAGCGCATAGGCGGGCATCATATGTCCGCCGGTCCCTCCGGCAGCGAGCAGGAAATGGCGAGTGATCGTCATCGCGGGTTCCACAGAGGCGTGTTGCGGCTGCTCGCCCGATACGGGTTCCGCCGCGTCAACGCGAGCAGCAAACCCATGTTGAGCGACAGCGCCCACAGCGACGATCCGCCGTAGCTGATGAACGGCAGCGTCATCCCCTTGGTCGGCGCGATCTGGAGGTTCACCGCGATGTTGATGAACACCTGCGCGGCGAACTGGAGGATCAGCCCCGCGCCGGCGAGGATGACGAACTGGTCGCGTTCCTCGCGCAGCCGCTGGATCGTGCGCACCACCAGCCAGACGTAGAGCCCGAGGATCGCCGCGCAGGCGATCAGCCCGAACTCTTCACCAATGACCGAAAAGATATAGTCGGTGTGCGCTTCGGGGAGCCGGAACTTGTTGGTGCCGCTGAACGGCCCCGACCCGATCAGCCCCGAACTGCTGAGCGTGTCGAGCCCGCGGTCGACCTGGTGCGTGTCGCCTTCGCCGAACAGGAACCCGTCGATCCGTCGCTGCGCGGTCGGGTAGAGGAAATAGGCGCCGAGAATGGTCGCGAACCCGCCGCCGATCGCGATGCCGATGACCCGCATGGAAAGCCCGGCGACGAACGCCAGCACCATCCAGGTGCCGAGGTAGAGGATCGTCTGCCCAAGGTCGGTCTCCATCATCAGCAGCACCGCGATCAGCAGCGTCAGCGCGAAGCTGAGACTGAAAACGGGAAGCCGTTCATCCTCCACCTTGCAGCTCAGTATCCAGCCGATCGCGACCGCGAAGACGGGCTTCAGAAATTCCGACGGCTGCACGCGATAGGCGCCGCTGCCCAGCCAGCGCACCGATCCCTTGGCGCCCGTCCCGACGACCAGCACCAAAAATAGCGCGACGATGCCGATGATGAGACCAAATAGCGCGATGCGCTTGATCTGCGCCTTGGGGCGGGTGGCGATCATCAGCAGGATGCCGATCCCGGTCGCTACCCAGAAGATCTGCCGCCACAAATAATAGAGCTGCGGGTAGCTGACGCCGCCCCCCGCGATGCGCTCGAGCGACTGCACGCCGACCGGGGAGGCGACCGCCACCGCCAGCAACCCGATCGCCATCAGCGACAGGATGATGCCCAGTGCGACGCGGTCGACCTCCGCATACCAGCGGGCGAGCGGGCTGCGATCGGCGCGGCTCAGTGGCGCGGGGCGGCGGCGATGGACCAGCAGGTCCGCGCTGATGACCGGCGCCGCGTTGGGCGCGCCTCCACCGTCGCTGTTCATCGTCCCTCCCCCCCATGCGAGAGCTGCGCGACCAGGCCGCGAAAGGCATCGCCGCGCGCCTCGAAATCACGAAACTGGTCGAAGCTCGCCGCGGCGGGCGAGAGCAGCACGACGTCGCCGGGCCGCGCAGCGAGCGCCGCCGCCTCCACCGCGCAATCGAGCGTGCCGCAACGGCTCACCGCCACCCCGCCGCGTTCGAGCGCAGCGGCGAACGTCTCCGCCGCTTCGCCGATAACGTAGGCATGCGCGACATTGTCGAACACCGCTGCGCAGGCACCGAGGTCGTCGCCCTTTGCCCGCCCGCCGAGGATCCAGTGCAGCCGGGGGCCGTCTGCGCCGCGCGGGTAGGCGGCGATGGCGGGGGCGGCGGCATCGGGGTTGGTCGCCTTGCTATCGTTGACGAAGGCGACGCCGCCGACATCCCCCACCCGCTCCATGCGATGCGGCAACGCGGCGTAGCTGGCGAGGCCGCGGCGGATCGCCTCCGGAGGCGCGCCCAGGAACAACGCGGCCTCCACCGCCAGCGCCGCGTTGGCGAGGTTGTGCGGTCCCGCGAGCCCGGGCCATTCGTCGGCACTGCCAAAAGTCGCGGGCTCGTAGGTCGCGAGGCTTTCGATCCCCGCCTTGATCGCGTCGGGGACGGTCGGTGCGAGCTCCGCCGCGCCCATGTCGTCTGCGCCGAACAGTGCCAGCCGCTTGCCCCGCGCGCGCTCCGCCTCCGATTGCATCGCGAACAATCGCAGCTTGGACGCGGCATAGGCCTTCATCGACCCGCCGTAGCGGTCGAGATGGTCCGGGGTCAGCGTGGTGAGGATGGCGACGTCGCAATCGAGCGACTGAGTGAGATCGAGCTGGTAGCTCGACAGCTCGAGCACGTAGATGCCCCCCACCGGCAGGATGTCCTGCGCGAGGATCGGCAGCCCGATGTTGCCGCCCGCCGCGACGGGCAGGCCAGCGCTCTTGAGAAGATGTGCGAGCAACGCGGTGACGGTCGACTTGCCGTTGGTGCCGGTGATGCCGACGACCTTGTGCGCCGCGAGTTCGCGCCGCGCGAGCGCGAACAGCTCGATGTCGCCGATCAGCGGCACTTCGGCCGAGCGCGCCGCCGAGGCGGCTTCGTTGCGGCCGGGGTCGATGCCGGGGGAGAGCACCAGCCCGTCCAGCCCCGCCAAATTGCATGAATCGAGGGGCGCCACCTCCGCCCCCAGCTGCGCCGCCGCTTCACGCGCTTCGGGGCGGTCGTCCCAGGCGAGCACCCGCGCCCCGCTCGCCAGCAGCGCCTCCACGCTCGCCAGGCCGCTGCGGGCGAGGCCGACGACGGCGTAGGCTTTTTCGGCAAAGGCGCGGGCGGTGATCACCGCAGCTTGAGCGTGGCGAGCCCGGCCAGCGCGAGCACGATCGAAACGATCCAGAAACGGATCACCACCGTCGACTCCGCCCAGCCGAGCTGCTCGAAATGATGGTGGATCGGCGCCATGCGAAACACGCGTTTGCCGGTGCGCTTGTACCAGAACACCTGGATCATCACCGACAGCGCCTCGACCACGAACAGCCCGCCGACCAGCGGCAGGATCAGCTCATGCTGCGCGGTCACCGCGATCGTCGCCAGCGCTCCGCCGAGCGCGAGGCTGCCCGTGTCGCCCATGAAGATCGCTGCCGGGGGCGCGTTGAACCACAGAAAGGCGAGCCCCGCCCCCATGATCGCGCCGCAGAAAATGGCCAGCTCCCCCGCCCCGCGCACATGCGCGATGCCGAGATAGTTGGCGAACTTCGCATTGCCGGTGAGGTAGGTGATGACGAGGAACGCGAGCGCGGTCATGATCACCGGAAAGGTCGCCAGCCCGTCAAGCCCGTCGGTGAGGTTCACCGCGTTGCCGAAGCCGACGATCAGCACCATCGCAAACAGATAGTAGAGCGGCCCAAGGTCGATCACGATCTGGTTGGCGAAGGGGAGATAAAGCTCGGTTCCCGTCCGCTCGACGATGACGAACACGACGACTGCGGCGATCGCGAACTCGATGGCGAGGCGGACCTTGCCCGACACGCCCTGGTGCGAATTCTTGCGCACCTTGTCGAGGTCATCGAGGAAGCCGATGGCGGCGAAACCAAAGGTCACGAACAGGCACGCCCAGACAAAGACGTTGTTGAGGTCCATCCACAGCAGCGCCGAGATCAGCAGCGATACGAGGATCAGCAGCCCGCCCATCGTCGGTGTGCCACGCTTGGCGAGGTGGGTCTGCGGGCCGTCCTCGCGGATTGGCTGGCCCTTGCCCTGACGCAGTCGGAGGAGGTTGATGAGGCGCGGCCCGGCGACCAGCCCGATCAGCAGCGCCGTCGCAATCGCCGCGCCTGAGCGGAACGACAGGTAGCGGAACAGGTTGAGCGGCCCCGGAAAGCCAAGCCATTCGGCGAGCAGATACAGCATCAGCCCTCTTCGCCGATCAGCGCCGTGACCAGTCGTCCGAGGCCAACCGAGTTGGACCCCTTGATCAGCAGGACGTCGTCCGGTCGCAATGTTTCGCGCAGCGCCGCGAGGACCGAGTCGACGTCGCGCCCATGATCAAAATCAGGTCGCTGCTCAAGTGGAAGCTTGGCGAGCGCGTCGGCGAGCGGGGCCATCTCGTCGCCCACCAGCCACAGCCGGTCGACGTGCGCGGCAACGATCGGTTCTGCCAGCGCAGCGTGCAGCGCGGCGCCCTGCTCGCCCAGTTCCTTCATCGCCCCCAACACCGCAAGCCGCCGCGCGCCTTTTGACGGCGCAGAATGTCGAGCGTTGCCGCCATCGAAGCGGGGTTGGCGTTGTAGCTTTCGTCGATCAGCAGCGCCTCGCCGCCATCGACGCGCAGCCGGTGCCGCGCGCCGCGCCCCGCCATGCCGGGGAGATCGGCGAGCGCCACCCCCGCGGCGTTGAGGTCCGCCCCCGCTGCCTCCACCGCCGCCAGCACCGCCATCGCGTTGGAGACCCAATGGTCGCCGGGCTGCGACAACGCGAAGCACAGCGTCGCATCATGCACCTTGGCGGTGACGAGGCTGCCGCCGCTATCAGGATCAGCCACCCAGTCGAGCGCGCGCACGTCAGCGCCCGCTCCCGTCCCAAAGCTGACACAGCGCACGCCGAGCGCTTCCGCCCGCGCACGCAGCCGCGGATATTGCGCGCTGTCGTGGGGAAGCACCGCCACTCCACCTGGCCCCAGCCCCTCGAACACCTCGGCCTTGGCATCGGCGATGCCCTCGATGCTGCCGAGATTTTCGATATGCGCGGGCGCGATGGCGGTGATCAGGGCGACGTGCGGGCGCACCATGCGCGTCAGTGCGGCGATCTCGCCTGTATGGTTCATGCCCATTTCGAGCACCGCATAGCGGCAGTCGCGTGGCATCCGCGCGAGGCTCAGCGGCACGCCGGTGTGGTTGTTGTAGCTTTTGACCGAACGATGCACCTCGCCCGGCGCATCGCGGTCGAGCGCGGCGGCGAGCGCTTCCTTGGTGCCCGTCTTGCCGACCGACCCGGTCACCCCGATCACCGTCGCGGCGCAGCGCGCGCGCGCCGCCCGGCCGAGCGCTTCGAGTGCGGCCATGGTGTCGGCGACGCGCACGTGCGGGTGCGGCACCTCGCGATCGACCAGCACCCCCGCTGCGCCCGCCGCGATCGCCGCGTCGACGAAGCGGTGCCCGTCCATCGCCTCGCCGACCATCGCGATGAACAGATCGCCGCGGCCGACCTCGCGGCTGTCAAAGGTCACGCCGTCGACCGCAAAGTCCGCGCTGGCGGTGCCGCCGGTTGCTTCGGCGATTTCGGCGGAGGTCCACAGGCTCACGCGCCCGCCTCCTCGCGCGCGACCGCGGCATCGTCAAAGGGGAGCACGCGCATCGCATCGCCCGCGCCGACGATCTGGCCGACCTCGTGCCCCTTGCCCGCGATCACCACGACATCGTCCCCGCGCGCACCGGCGATGGCCGCGGCGATGGCGCCGCGGCGGTCCGCGACCTCGCGTGCGCCGGGCGCGCCGCTGAGGATGGCGCGGCGGATCAGCGCCGGATCCTCCCCGCGCGGGTTGTCGTCGGTGACGATGACGAGGTCCGCATCGCGCACCGCAGCCGCCCCCATCGGCGCACGCTTGCCGCCGTCGCGGTCCCCGCCCGCGCCGAACACGCAGATCAGACGCCCGGCCGTATGCGGTCGCAGTGCGGCGAGCGCGGCGCTCAGCGCCTCGGGCGTGTGCGCATAGTCGATGTAGATGGGCGCGCCGGTGCGGGTGAGCGCCGCCCGCTCGAGCCGCCCGCGCACCGGCTGCACGCGTTCGAGCGCGGCGAGCGTCGCATCG
>CAKZIN010000023.1 GCA_936933955.1 uncultured Sphingopyxis sp.
CCACCGTCGTCGCGCTGGAAACCCTGTCCATGACGGGCGAGGTCTCGTGGCAACCGACCGCAGCGACTGCTGCGGTCGCGGAGGTCACGGTCTCAGCGATGCCGCATAGCAAATTCGTCGCGCAGACGTTCCAGCCGTGGGCGACGAACCGTTTCAAGGCCAAGCACGACTTGCGGAGGGAGGCGGCGTGATGAAGTCACGACAGCGCCCACAGCTGATCGACCGGGTCGACGTCATCAACGGACGCGCTCACGTCACCGTCTGGCGCTCGATCGCATCCCAGCTCGTTGAGATCGAGGGACTGCCGACGATCGCGCAGCGCTACGACCGGCTGCTGCATCCGCTGCCGCTGCCGCTGCCGGGCGCCGAGGGGCTGACGGGTCCGCCAGACGCCCCTCGGCGGTCGCCGACCTCGAAGCGGAGATGCCGTGTCTTATCTGCTCGTTCGAGGCGTGGCCGGTCGGCAACAATGGCACTTTATTTTCTACGAGTGTAAGTATCTCGCCTGCTAAAATGAATAATGCTTTTTTGGGGGGAGGCGCGATGCCGACATTTGCCCGCTCGTTCGCAGTGAACGCGCTTGCCGAATGGGAAGCCAATAAGCCTGGCAACGCCATCCGCACACCTTTCGACCGTTGGAGCTTGCTAGGGGAGGCATCGGCCGGAGAGGCGGTGCTGAGGCTCGGACTGCGAAACCGTTGTCTCAATTTCTATATGAAGGGGCAGTCGGTCGCCAAGTTGTCGATCGGTAAAAAAGGCCCGAAACTTTCGGTTCACGCGGCCTACACCTCTGGGCGTCGGAAAGAGCCGGGTGGCTACGGCACCCCTCCGGTGCAGGGCTATCAGGATTACGACGCAGAAACGCTCGCCGACCCGGGAACCGGCAGGTTGATAGCGGGCTGGATTGAGACTGCAGAGACTCACGCGCCAGCGGAGAAGCGCTTCGTCGATGACCTGATTGCCGCCAATCCGGGAGTCATCGACCTTGAAATGGGCCTTCCGGCAAGCGACTTGCCTGATAGCGAGCGGGTGGCACCGCGAATGGACCTCGTGGTCGCGCAATGTGCGAAGAACGAAGCGCCCTCAATCGCATTTTGGGAGGCCAAGTGTGCCAACAATCCGGAGCTGCGTGCGAGCGGGGATGCTGCGCCGAGGGTTGTCGAGCAGCTCGCGAAATACGTGCGCTGGATGGCGGAGAGTGGCCGTGTCGCACAGGTGCAGCAGGCATACAGGAACGCTGCGACCGACCTGCTGGGCTTGCATCGCGTATTCCATGAAGGCGTTGCAAGCGACTCCCAGTGTGTGACAATCTGGAAAGCGCTGGCTGATCTCGACTCGCCAGCCGTGGTCGTGCAGCCGGGCATCGTGGTAGGAAACTACTGGCCTAATGGCTCGACGGAGCGCAGCGACAGCAGCCGGATGGCACAGGCGGCAGCGAGCTTCGCCAGAAACGGGCATCGCCTCAAACTCGATCGGGCTGGTTTTCAAGTACATGAGGTCGGTCAAGACTATGACAAGCCCCTGCCCCTCCTCTCGATTACGCCGCTGTCGACGTGACGCTCACACTCACCATTCACCGAGGAACGCAGTCAATCGGAGGGTCGTGCATCGAGATTGCCGGAGGTGATGGAGAGCGTCTAATATTGGGGCGCAAAGCTGACCTAGGCAGGCAACTCCGCAAAGATTTGCCAACGATTACAGTGCCCATTTTCGTCGGTCGTCGGGCACCACCGTCTTTTGCGGCGTACTACAACGCCTTACACCGCTTTGACGTCGCCACGCCGATCGCCCTCAGGCGGTGCAGCGGCTATCGCTGGTGAAGCTGAACATAGATGCCGTTGCGGCGGATCGCTTTGCAACTAGGCGAGTATCCGCGTGGCTATCGCGCCAGCCCGTCCGTGTAAAACGGAGGCGCGGGTTAGAATTTGAAGTGCAAGCCTGCGCTAACCGACACCGGGTTCCCCTCGCTATTCCCAATCATCTGGTTGGCCGACAGCGACAGCACACCCGCGCTGCCAATCCGGTAGTCCAGATCGGCGCCTAGGCGCGCATGGTCGCGGTCGACGGCGCGCAAGCCGGCGACGCCGCCGAAGCCAAGTCCGTTCAACGTAAACCCTACACCGCCATCGAGCCTGTCGAAGCGATGGATATACTCCCCACGCAGGCGCAAGGTGGCGGGCTCGCTCAGCGTGACGCGGCCGGTGAGACCGACGCGGCCTTCCGAAACGACATTGGCCGATCGCCTGACACTAACCGGAAAACCGCCACCGACTTCGGTATAGCCATCCATCACCGCTCGGCTCCAGGTGTAGCTCAAGGTTGGCGTTCGCTGCCGATGATGTCGAGCCAGTCGAGCCGTGCGCGCAGAGCCAGACCTCGCGCATCGGTGGAGCCCACGCTGGTGTCGGTCGCGATCCCATTTAGATATCGGCGTCGCACGTCCACGTCCCACTGGCCATAGATCGCGGTGGTGCTCAGGACCACGCCCTCTCCCAGCCTCAGAT
>CAKZIN010000024.1 GCA_936933955.1 uncultured Sphingopyxis sp.
CGTGTGCTCTTCCGATCTGAGTCCGCTCGGCTTTGGGAGCGGGCGGAGGCGGCGGCGCCGGCGGGCGAGGCGTCGGTGGAGGGGGCGCGGGTGGCGCGGGTTCGGGCGGCGGCGCCTGTTCGATCGGAAGCTCGTCGGGCGGCGTGGTCACCGCCTCCTCCGGCGCGCCCTTGCTGAGCGGCGCCGCGGTGCTGGCGTCAGGCGCGGTCGCGACGGGCGCGGCTTCGGCGACGATCTCCACCGCGATCGGTGCGTTCTCGAGCTTACGCTGCGGTTGGTCGCGCCAACTCATCGACAGCAGCACGGCGAGGCCCGCGTGCGCGGCGATCACGCCCGCCCACACCGGCCATTCGCGTCTGCCGCGGGTCTGCGCAGCCTCCCCCATCACCGCGGGGCTATGGGGCTGCGGCTGAACGCGTGGTGACCAGTGCCACCCGCGTCAGCCCGGCGCGGTTGATGTCCCCCATCACCGCCATCACGCGCTCGTAAGCGAGCGCGCGGTCAGCGCGCAGCGTCACCGCGGGACTCTCACCCGCGCCGGCGTCACCGACGCGTTGCGTAAGCAGCCCGACCAGGGCGTCGTTCGTCACCGGCGCACCGTCCACGAACAGCGCGCCGTTCGCGTCGAGCGCAATGTCGATCGGCTGCACCTCCGGCTGAGACAGGGGCCGCGCGTTGCTGTCGGGAAGCTCGACCGGCACGCCTGCGGTAAGCAGTGGCGCGGTGACCATGAAGATGATCAGCAGCACCAGCATCACGTCCACGAACGGCGTGACGTTGATCTCCGCCATCGGCGCGCGACGGCTGGCGCGGCCCCGCCGCCCGCGGCCTGCCGAGCCCGCGCCGTGGAGCCCCATCCCCATCAGCCGCGCTCCAGCTCGCGGCTCATCATCGCGTGGAAGCCGTCGACGAAGCGGCCGAGCCGTCCTTCGATCCACCCCAGCGCATGGAGAAAGCGGTTATAGGCGATGACCGCGGGGATCGCCGCGAACAGGCCGATGGCGGTGGCGAACAGGGCCTCCGCAATACCCGGCGCCACCACCGCGAGGCTCGATTCCTTGGCGCCGGCAATCGCGGCAAAGCTGCGCATGATGCCCCACACGGTGCCGAACAACCCGACGAAGGGCGCCACCGACCCGACCGTGGCGAGAAGGTTCAGGCGTTCGCCCAGCCGATCCACCTCATGCGCCGACGCGCTGTCGAGCGCGCCGAGCAGTCGTTCACGCACGCCTGCGCGGTCGACCACCGCCCCACGCGCGGTCGAGCGCTTCCATTCGGCCAGCCCCGCCTGCAGCACGCGCGCCGCCGCAACGTCGCGTCCGCCCGCATCCTTGGCAAAGCCCTCGACGTCGCTCGCCTTCCAGAAGTCGCGCTCGAAACGCTCGGTCTCCCGACGCGCGCGGCGCAGTTGCAGGCCGCTGGTGATGATCACCACCCACACCGCTACCGATGCGAGCAGCAGCCCGACCATCACCGCTTTGACGACGATGTCCGCCTGGAGGAACAGCGCAATGGGCGACAGGCTGGCAGGTTCGAGCGCGAGATTGGGGGTCATGCTTCCTCTGGGGCGATTGTGTGGCGAAAGGCGTCGGCCCAGCCTGCGGGCATTCTCCGCGCGCGACCGGTGGGCGAAACGAACGCCGCCGTCACCTGCGCGTCGACCAGCAGCGCCCCGTCCCGGACGATGCGTTGCGCGATCTCGACGCTCGCGCCCCGGACACGGCGGGTGCGGCTTTCGACGGTGAGCGCATCGTCGAGCCGCGCGGGCGCGATGAAGCGCAGCGCGACGTCGGTCACTGCCCAGGCGCCCTCGCCACTCTCGAACGCAGCGCGCTGGTCGATGCCGACGGCGCGCAGCATGTCCGAGCGTGCGCGCTCCATGAAGCGCAGATAGTTGGCGTGATAGACGACGCCGGAAAGGTCGGTGTCCTCGAAATAGACGCGCAGGGCGAAGCGGTGCACGTCGCCGTCGAAGCGGCCCGCGGGGGGAGCGGCGCTAATCATCTCCCCCGCCCCTAGCCGTGCCGACACGCCAGGGGAATCCCCGATGGGGCGCGCCGCGTCAGCTCCAGAAAAGTTCGCTGCGCCCGCGCGCCTTGCGCGCGCGGTAGAGGTCGAGCCACATCTTGATGCCGCTGATGACAAAGAACAGCAGCGACGCCGCCAGCAACAGCCCAAAGATATGCCCCGGCACGCCGAGGATGCCGCCGGTGTGGATGCCCTTGGCGAGGCGCGTCGCGCTGAAGCCCTGGGGGCGGGGGCGCTCGCCTGGGGCCAGCGTTTCGGTCACCGCGCCGCTCGCCAGATCGACACGCTGCCACTTCTCCTGCCCGACGCGGCGGAGGCTGACGGTGGTCCCCTGCTCGCCGCCCTTGACCAGCGCTTCGGCCACCGCGCCGCCGCCCGCGATCTGCGCCGCGCGCGCGATGGCGTCGCCGGGCGCTTCGATCGCCGCCTGCGAAAGCGCGGGGCGTTCGCCTTCGCCCTCCAGCGACTCTTCGAGCTCGTGGAACTGCAGCACCGTGCCGGACAGCGCCATGATGAGCAGGAAAAGTCCGGCGACGAGGCCGAGCCAGCGGTGCAGTTTGCGCATGGGGAACTCCTTTGCACCTTTAATGCGAACGAGTCGCAAGAATGTCAACGCGACGAGCGGCTCGGCGCTTGCGGGTGCTCGGCGCGCACGTCACAACGGCCATTCGGTTGCACGAAAGGGTATGACGATGGCGCGACGGTCGCCCGCGCGGATGATATTGCTGGGGAGCCTCGCCGCGAGTGCGGTGGGGTTGGGACTCGCCGCGCGTCGGCGCCAGCAGGAGCGCAAGACCACCGCAGACGCGCAGGCGTCGACGCCGATCCCCGCCCGGGCGGAGTGGTGGGAGGCGCCCGAGGGCCTGTTCGGCTACCACTGGCCTGCCGAAAATGCGCGCGCGACGCTGCTCCTTCAGCATGGCTTCGGTGAGCACGCCGGGCGCTATGTCGAACATTTCAGCGGCCTCGTCCCGGCGCTCAACGCAATGGGGGTGGAGGTGTTCGCGTTCGATATGGCGGGGCATGGCCGCTCCGCCGGTGCGCGCGGGGTGGTCGATGTCGATGCGATGGCGCAGGCGCACCGGGCGGCACGGCGCGAGCTCGCCCAGCGCGGCCGGCCGCTGCTGCTGTTCGGCCACTCACTCGGCGGGCTGGTGACAGCGCTGTCGGTGGCGCGCGATCCGGAGGGTCTCGCCGCGGTGGTGCTGAGCTCGCCCGCGCTTCCCGACAGCGCGCCGCTGCCGCTCCGTCTCATCGCGCAGGCGCTAGTGAAGGTCGCGCCCGGCGTGGGGGTCGCACCGCTCGGGGAGCCGTCGGGGATCTCGCGCATCAAGTCGGAGGTCGATGCCTATCTCGCCGATCCGCTGGTCAACCCGCGGCGGGTGCCCGCGCTGCTTGGTGTCACCGCGCTGGCTGCGGCTGCCGAGGTCAGGGCTGCGGCACCCAACTGGCGCGCGCCGACCTTGATCCTCCACGGCACCGCCGATCAGTACACCGACCCGCGCGCCAGTCAGCGCCTGTTCGACGCGCTCGCGGCGGAGGACAAGCGGCTCGAACTGGTCGCGGGTGCGCGGCACGAGCTCCTCAACGACATGCCGCGCAAGCGCATCGCCGCCGAGCTGCTCTCCTGGATCGAAGCGCGACTGCCAGCGCCTGCGAGTTGAATTCGCGACGCGGCAACACCATCTCCGCCGCCTTACGAGATATTCAGGCGCAGCGCGCCGTGCTAAGTGGCACGGCGCCCGTTGCGTTGTCGAAAGGCAGGCAGATGACCAAGTCGATCGTCGAGATCGTTCCGCCCCCGCAACAGGGGCATTGGGTGGGGGATGGCTTCCCCGTCCGCTCGTTGTTCAGCTATCATAACGATCCAGCTGCGGTGACGCCCTTTTTACTGTTCGATTACGCAGGACCCTGGCAATTTCCAGCCAACGCGTCGGATGCGCTGCGCGGCGTGGGCGAACACCCCCACCGCGGGTTCGAGACGGTGACCATCGTCTATGATGGGGAGGTCAGCCACGCGGACTCCGCGGGCGGCGGCGGGACGATCGGCGCGGGTGATGTGCAGTGGATGACCGCAGGCGCGGGGATCGTGCATCAGGAGTTTCACTCGGCGGAATTCTCGCGCGTTGGCGGGCCGTTCCGGATGGTGCAGCTGTGGGTCAACCTGCCCGCCAAGGACAAGGACGCGCCCGCCGCCTATCAGGCGATCACCCGCGACCAGATCCCCTGCGTGCCCTTCGTCGGCGGCCATGCGCGCGTCATCGCCGGCGCCTTTGCCGGCGTTCAGGGTCCGGCGAAGAGCTTTACGCCGATCGAGCTGTGGGACGTGCGGCTGAACGCGGGTGCGGAGTTGCATCTGCCGATCAGCGAAGGCTTCAACGCGATGATCGCCGTTCTCGACGGTGAGCTAGAGGTGACGGGAGCGACGGCGGGTGCCGGTGCGCTCGTGCGCCTGTCGCGCGAAGGCCATGACATCGACGTGCGCGCCACGACGGAAACGATGCTGCTGGTGCTCGCCGGTGAGCCGATCGACGAGCCGGTGGCGGGTCACGGGCCCTTTGTGATGAACTATCCCGCCGAAATCAGCCAGGCGATGCGCGACTTTCAGGCGGGGAAGTTCGGCCGCGTGACGGCCTAGCGAACGGGGGGCGGCGTGATGCTTACGCCGCCCGCTCCGCTCAAATGACCGTCAGTTTTCCCGACGAAAGGGCACGAAGTCGCCGAGCGCGCAGCTGCCGTGATACATGCCTGTCGCACGATCGACGAGCCGGATGATGTCGCCGCTGCACGGGCCAGCGCCGCGCACCTCCGAAACGATAACGTCGCTGTCCCGGCTCAACCCAGGGCACGAGCCGCGCAGTTCGTTCTTATACACGAGGTTCGAGCCCACCCGGTAGAGCAGCACCGAGTCCGATACCCGCACCAGATCGTTGGTCGAGTGCGTCGGAATGCAACTCATCGGTCGACCCGCGACCTTGCCGCCCAATTCCCGCTCCATCAGCGCCATCTGCTGCGGCGACAGACCGCGGTCGGTGGTGTCCTGCGCCGTGTAGGCACAGCCCGCTGTCGCCATCGCGGCCAGTGTTGCCGCCATCCATCCAAGCCGTCTCATCGCCGCTGTCCCCATTGCTTGTCGCGTGCCCACGCTGCGCCTTTGCCGCTGACGCTCAGATGAACGTCAGGCCCGGTCCTTGGCTGCACGCAGGCGGGCAAATTCGTCCACGTCGCGCGCCCGCAGGAACGGGTTGGTCGCGCGCTCGGCAAAGAGGTTGGTGGGGACCGTCGGCTCACCGCGCTCGCGCATCGCCGCGATGGCGTCGAGACGGGCCTGCATCGCCGCGTTGTCGGGAAACTGCGCGAGGGCGAACCGCGCGTTGGAGAGGCTGTATTCGTGCGCGCAGTAAATCTCGGTCGCATCGTCGAGCGTGTCGATCCAGCGCATCGCGTCGAACATCTGCGCAGCCGTCCCTTCGAACAGCCGTCCGCAGCCCATTACGAACAGCGTGTCGCCGATGAACAGCTTACCTGCGCCATCGAAATGAAAGGCGATGTGGCCGAGCGTATGGCCGGGCACCGACTTCACCCGCGCCACCTGATTGCCGAGCCGCACCTCGTCGCCCTGCTCGAGCGATGCGTCGAGCGTCGGGATGCGCGCCGCTTCCGCCGCCGGAGCTCGCACGATGGCGCCGGTCGCCGCCTTGATCTCCGCGTTGCCGCCGGTGTGGTCGGGATGCCAGTGCGTGTTCCAGATCTCCCCGATTCGCCAGCCGCGCGCGTTGGCCTTGGCGAGGACCGGCGCGGCTTCCGCGGGGTCGATGACGACACAGGCCTCGCTGTCGGCATCGTGGAGCAGCCAGACATAATTGTCCTTGAGCGCGGGGATGCGAACCACCTCCATGCCCGTCACCACTCGCCCGTATTGGGCATCGACGCCCACGGCTCCGCGGCGGCGAGCGCCTCGCCGCGCTGGAGGAGCTCGACCGAGATGCCGTCCGGGCTGCGCACGAACGCCATGCGCCCGTCGCGCGGGGGGCGGTTGATCGTCACACCCGCATCGGAGAGGCGCTGGCAGGCAGCGTAGATGTCGTCGACGCAGTAGGCGAGGTGCCCGAAGTTGCGCCCGCCACGATATTCTTCCGCTGGGGAGCCGCCCTCGGCCGGCCAGTTATAGGTCAGCTCGACCTCCGCAATCCCGGCTTGCCCCGGTGCGGCGAGGAAGATCAGAGTGAACCGCCCCGCCGGATTGTCGAACCGCCGAACCTCCTCGAGCCCCAGCAGCTGGAAAAAGCCGACGCTTGCGTCCGGATCGCTCACGCGCAGCATCGTGTGCAGATATTCCAGCGCCATGCGCCTCTCCCCAACTTGAGCTTTACGACCCTAACGCGGGGGAGCGGCGGGGGCTGCGTCGCGAGGCGCATCGCGCGTGAGTTCGGCGAGCCGCTGGCGCGCGGTCTCCACCGCGGGATGGTCGCCGCCGATCGCCACCGCGACTTCCAGCCGCTGCCCCAGCTTT
>CAKZIN010000025.1 GCA_936933955.1 uncultured Sphingopyxis sp.
AGCGCCGCTAGCCCCTCCGCGCGGACCGCCTCCGCGAAGGCGTCGCGATCGGCAAAAGCGACCGGCTCCACCCGGCACGCCCAGGCGAGCGTCACGCCCTCGTGCAGCGTCAGCCGCCCCTCCGCGACCCGTTCGACGAGCGCGAACAGCGACCCAAGCTCGCTCTCCGCAGCCACCAGCGCGGCGTAGGTCGGTCGCAGCAGCACGCCCGCGACCTGCGCCTCGTCGCGAACCGGATTGGCACGCAGACTCACGCGCTCACCACTGCGCCGGAGCTCTCGAGGCTCAGCGTATATTGCCGCTCGCCGTTGAAATCGCCCGCGTGGTCGAGCCGCGCCACCAGGAAGCCGCCGCGCAGTTTGGCGCCGCTTTCGAATAAAATTTCATAGGGCGCGATGGTCCCGGCGAGCGCGTGGCCCTGCATTGCCGCTTCCGCATTGGAGCCGGTGAACACCCCCGCCCCCGCGACGCTGACCGAGCGCACCCCCGCGCCCGACAACAGTTCGCGCCAGCCGCCCGAAGCCTTGGTCGTGACGTTGACCGCCTCACCGTTAATGCTCAGCTGCGTCGTGCGCAGCCCTGCGACGGTGGCATAGCTGCCGTCCGTATCGCCGATCCGCAGCAGGAAACCGCTGCCCTTTTCCATCGCCATAAAGGTTCCTCTCGGTTGCCAAACTGTTCTCCGGCACAGGCCGGAACGTTGGCAGGCCGCAGCCCGCTCTCTCTCGCGAAAGCTGGACGCGCCCGCTCAACAATGCTGCGCCCTGTCGTCGCCGCTCCGGCCTGCGTCGGTGCACATCCGTTAGGCAGGGGGCGCGGGCGGCGGCGTTGTCACACCACCCACGCCCGCGTGCTGAGGTCGAGCCGTGCTTCGCGGGCGCCGTCCCGCCGTGCGCCCATGCGCGAGGCGAGGAGGCGCGTGCCGCTCATCTCCCACCCCGCTCCGCCGCGCGGCGCGGCTGCCAGCGCAGCCTCGACGGCCGCCACCAGCACCTCGAGCCGTCCTGGAGCGCCGCGATCGGTGAGCGTGACGCTGGCGAACAGCTCGCGTCCGGGGCGCTCGGCGGCGTTCCAGCTCTTGGCCTCGATCGCGCCGACGGTTAGCACGGGAAGCCCCGCGCGTCCCGCTTCGTCGGCAAAGACCACGCGTCCCGCAACGCCCGGCGCTCGGCGTAAGGTTTCGCGGATCAGCGCGCTCCACGCCGCCGCCAGCGCCTCCGCCGTCATCACAGCCGCACCCCGCGCCACGGCGCAAGCAGTGCCTCGGCCTGCGGGTCGAGCGCGCTCGACCCCTCTGCGCCATTGCGCCGCGCGAGCAGCGCCGCCGCCTGCAGCACCACTGCCTGGCGCAGCGCGGCGGGGAGGTCGGCGGCGCTCTCCGCCAGCCCGGCTAGCAGCGTCACGCGCACCCGCCCGGCAACGCTGGTGTCGGGCACGCGCAGCCAGCCGGCCCGCCTATCGTCGATCTCCACCGCGTAGCTCGCCGAGGGGATCGGCTCGGTCGAACCGTCGCCACGCACCCGCTCGACCAGCGTGATCGCCACGACCGGGCGAGCATCGAGCCGCTGCCAACCGCCGGTCACGCCGCGCGTTTCGGTGATCGTGCGCTGCACCAGCGCGAGGCCGGTAACCGCCTCCACCTGCTCGCTCGCGGCAGCCAGCGCGGCGTTGAGCGCGCTCGCGTCGGCGCTGTCGGCGGGGCTCGCATCCCCCGCAGGCGCGCGCAGCCAGGCGCGCAGTTCGTCGATCGGCGCCGCGATCGGCACCGGGGCGGTGAAGCTCATGATCGGCCTTTCGGAGGTGAGCGGGGTGTCGCGTCAGGAGGGAGGGAGCGACGGCGCCGCCCCCTCCCCCGCGCATCAGCTGGCGCTAAAGCGCATCAGCTTGATCGCCTCGCTGTTGACCACTGCGCCGCCGACGCGCCGCGTCGCGTAGAAGTGGACGAACGGCTTGTTGGTGTAGGGATCGCGCAGGATCGCGGTCTCCCCGCGGTCGGCGATGACGTAGCCCGCGGCGAAGTTGCCGAAGGCGATCGACAGGCTGTCGGGCGCCACCGCGGGCATGTCCTCCGCCTCGACCACCGGGAAGCCAAGCAGCGTATCGGGCCGGTCCGCGGCGAGGCTCGGGGCCCACAGCGACTGCCCATCGCTCGTCTTCATCTTGCGCACGCGGGCGAGCGTGTCGCTGGCCATCACGAACACCGCGCCCTGGCGGTACGGCGCCTTTAGGCTGTGGACCAGGTCGACCAGCCGGTCCTGCGGGCTGCCGCTGCCGAAATTGCCGCTCGCCCCCGACGCAATGTGCTGGAGCGTGCCGAACGCGCGGGTCGCATCGCCGTCAGCCGAAGTCGCGTAGGTGACGAAGCCCTTGGGCTGGTTGACGCCGGTCCCCGCCACAAACGCGGCCCCTTCCGCGCGAGCGAACTCACGCGCGATCTCGTCGGCGAGCCAGGCTTCGACGTCGAACGCGGCGTCGTCGAGCATCGCCTGGCTCGCCGCGGGGTTGGCGTAGAGGTCGCCGGTCGGCGGCGCGACCTCGACAAAGCTCGGCGTGTTGGTCAGCGGGCGCGGCGCCACCTCGCTCGCCCAGCCCGACGGGGTTCCTCCTACGGTCACCAGCTTGCGATAGCCGGCGCTGCCCGTTTGAACCACATTGGCGATAGCGCGGATCGGCGAGATGGCCTTGAGCGTCGCGCCGATGACCGCGTCGATCTCCCGCGGGATGGCAAAGCCGCCGTCCGCGCCGGTGGTGCCGGTGACGCTCTTGAGCTCCACCCCGGCGTCGATGCCATGACGCAGGTAGCGATTGACGAACGCGTCGCGAGCGACGTTGCCCGCGGCCTTCACGCCGTCGAGCGGCAGGCGCGCGCCCTTGGCCTGGAGCGCATCGACCCGCGTACGCAGCGCGGCGAGCTCATCCCCGAACGCGGCGGACACGCCACGCGAGGCGGGGGTGGTGACGGCACCGACACCGGCGGCTTTGACTTCGAGCATGGATGCGATTCTCCGTTGACTGTTGTGCCGATCTGGTTCGATTCGGCAGGTGTAGGAAAGGGCGGGTGGAGGATCGGCTGGCAATTTCCCCTCCCCCCTGTGGGGAGGGGCAGGGGTGGGGCCCGCTCGCGTCTGCGAGCGGAAGGGCCTGGTTGCAGCGTTGCGCTCCGAGTCTTCGCGAGCCGCAAACGCGGCTCGGCCCCCACCCCCGGCCCCTCCCCACGAGGGGGAGGGGAGGCGGCCTGACCCATTCACCCGAGCAGCGTCTCCACCCGTGCGCCGGGCTGCATCGGGTGGGTGACCACGCTGACCTCGACCAGCGCCAGCCGGTGGAGGTCGCGGGTGGGGGTGCCGGCGGGGCCGGGGGCGGTGCCGGTCTGCGCGTCCAGCACGCGGTAGCCAAAGCTCAGCCCGTCGATCGCGCGCGATCGCAGTAGCGCCGCGACCTCCCGCGCGGAGGCGCTGGCGGCATCGACCTGCGCCACCACCGCGAGGCCCATGGCGTCCTCCGCGACCGCCTCGACCGTGCCGATGCACCGCGTGGGATCGTGCTGCCACAGTAACGGCAACGGTGCGGCGGCGTCGGCGAAGGCGCCGGGGCGGATCACGTCACCGCCGCGGTCGCGCCGGTCGAACAGCGCCGCATATCCGGCAAAGCGCAGCGGGGCGTGCCCGGATGAGCCATCGGAGCAAGCCGCTTGAGGCTCGAAACCGAGCGCCGCTTGCCCTCCCGCGGCCAGCGCCGCGCTCAGCGCAACCAAGCGCCGAAGCCCAGCTTGATCGCGATGCCAACCAGCAGCAGCGCGAGCGTGCCGCGCACCAGCCAGTCGATTGTCGCCTTCCACGCGCTCTGCTTGGCGTCGCGCCACGCACTGAGCAGTTCGCGCAGTTCGCGCACATCGTCTCGCGCCGCTTCATCGCCCAGCCCCAAAGTTTCGAGCGCGCGCGCGGCGCCCGCCTCCGCCGCGCTCTCGCACAAGCGCTCCATATCCCGATCGGTCATCCTTAGTGCTCCATCCATCACCGTTGCGGTTCGTCCACGAGCGCGCCAATTCCCACCGCGACGCGCTTTTCCGCCGCCGAGAGGAAGTCCGCTCCCGCGACCATTTCCCACAGCCGCGCGCGGTCTTCGCTCAATTCCGGCACCGCATCGAGGTCGACCGACACCCGCGCGTCGTGCCCCCACGGGGCCAGCGCCTCGTTGATGCCGCCCAGGATCCGCGCCGCCATCGGCAGCAGGCTGTGGCGCCACAGCGCCTTCATCGCCTGCGCATAATTGGCGTAGGTGGCGTCGCCGGGCACCCCGAGCAGCATCGGTGGCACCCCAAAGGCGCAGGCGATGTCGCGCGCGGCCGCATCCTTCAATGCGGCGAAGTCCATCTCCGCCGGGGTCAGGCTGATCGGCTGCCAACGCAGCCCGCCGTCGAGCAGCATCGGCCGCCCCGCGTTTGCGCTGCCTTGGAACTGCGCGGCCATCTCCGCCTTCAGCCGCTCGAACTGCGCGTCGGCGAGGGGGACGCCGCCGCCGGCTTCGTGGACCAGAGCGCCGGAGGGCCGCGCGGCGTTGTCGATCAGCGCTCGGTTCCAGCGCGCGGCGCTGTTGTGCAGCGCGATCGCCGCCCCCGCCGCCGCCAGCGCTCCGGCGCCCGCATGGTCGTCGGCGGGATGCCCGACGCGCAGGTGGATGAGGCTCGGACGCCCGCGCGCATCCTCGAGCAGCAACCGCCGCGCCGCGCGCGAGCCCGGACGGGCCGCATCGTGCGCGCGGTAATCCGCCGCGAACGGCCAGCCGTCCTCCCCCACGACCAGCGTCATGCGATCGGGCCGCAGCGCGTAGAGCTCACCCAGCGTGCCGTCGCCGCGGTCGATCAGCTGCAGCCAGGCGTCGCCGTGGAGGAGCAGCGCCTGCGCCAGGCTTTCGATCAGCGTCTGCCCACCGCTGGTGCGCATGACGAGCGCGCGGACGTGCGCCGCGGTGGCGGCGTCGGCGGCGTCAACCTTGAGCGGCGCGGCGGCAAGCGCCTCCCCGATCAGCCGAACCGCACGCGCGGCGATCGGGTTCTGCTCCACCGCCGCAGCGACGCGCGCGGGGTAGCTGGCGGGGAGCGCGGGCGTGTCAGCCGCACCCCCACCCCCCGCCCATGCGCCGGGCCCTGCCGAGGTGGTCAGCGCCATCCCGAGCGGCAGCCGCTCCCCCTTCGCGAACCATTGTCGCATGCGTTGCGCGAGCGATTGTGCCATTTTGGTTCCTTTGCTGTGGTGCTGAGGTGGTCGTGCGGGTCGGGTCGCGAGTGGACGGTGGGCGCTTTTTGCGAGCCCCGGTGATGGGCCCCTGCCTGCGCAGGGCACGGCGTGTGGTGCGGCGCTATCCCCCCTCCCCCTCGTGGGGAGGGGGAGGGGTGGGGGCCCGCTCGCGTCGGCGAGCGGATGAGACTCCTTGCGGCATTCCGCTTGGGTTTTCACGAGCCGCGGACGCGGCTCGGGCCCCCCCCCCCCCCCCCCCCCCCCCCCGGGGGGGGGGGGGGGGGGGGGCCCCCCTTTAAAAAAAAATTTGGAAAAAAACA
>CAKZIN010000026.1 GCA_936933955.1 uncultured Sphingopyxis sp.
GGGGGCAGCCTCCCTCCCCGGCGGGCCAATGACCAGCGTCACCTCCCCCTTGGGCGCAACGTCGGCGTAGCGCTGCGCCAGCTCGGCAAGCGTGCCCGTCACCACCTCTTCATGCAGCTTGGTGAGTTCGCGCGCGACCGCGGCTTCGCGCGCGCCGAGCCCACTCGCCAGCGCGGCAAGCGTGCGGCCGAGCCGCTGCCCGCTTTCGAACAGGATCAGCGTCGCGCGCAGCCCGGCGAGTTCCGCGATCGCCTCGTCGCGCGCTTTCGCTTTGGCCGGGAGGAACCCGGCGAACAGGAACCGGTCGCTCGGCAGCCCCGACAGCACCAGCGCGATGATCGGCGCAGCGGGACCGGGAACGCCGTGCACCGCCACCCCCGCCGCGCGAGCATCGCGCACCAGCCGGTAGCCGGGGTCGGAGACAAGCGGCGTGCCCGCATCGCTCACCAGCACCACCGCCTCGCTCGCCATGCGCGCGATCAGCGCAGCGCGCGCGGCATCGTCGCTGTGATCGTCGTGGCGGACCAGCGGGCGCTTGATGCCGATCAGGTGGAGGAGTTTGCCGGTGACGCGCGTATCCTCGCACGCGACGAGGTCGGCCGCAGCCAGCGTCGCCCGCGCACGATCGCTGAGGTCGCCGAGGTTGCCGATCGGCGTCGCTACGATGTAGAGGCCGGGGGATAATTTCGGGGGAGCCGAGCCCATGTCCGCCACCATTGCCCTCACCGCGTCCGACCGTCCAGCGGCGAGCTTCGCGGCGCTGTGGCGGATCGCGTTTGCTGCGCTGCTCGCGCTGCTGCTGGCGGGGTGTCAGTCGATCATCCCGCGTGGCGCGCCGAGCAGCAATGTCCCGCCGCCGACCACCACCACGCCGCCTCAATCCCCGACGCAGCCAGTGGTGACGCCGGGCCTTCCCGTCGACGAGCAGCGCCATCGCGTCGCGCTGCTCGTGCCGCAGACCGGCCCCGACGCAGCGGTCGGCACCAGCCTCCAAAACGCGGTGATGATGGCGCTAGCCGATTCGCGCAGCGAACGCATCCGCATCACAACATACGACACCGGCACCGGCGCCGTGGCGGCGGCGCAAGCGGCGCTCGCCGACGGCAACAAGCTGATCCTCGGGCCGCTGCTCGCCGACGACGTGCGCGCGGTGGCGCCGATCGCGCGCGCGTCGAACGTCCCGCTCATCAGCTTTTCCAATGACAGCAGCGTCGCCGGAAACGGCGTGTTCCTGATGGGCTTCGAGCCCGGCCAATCGGTGGCGCGGATCGTCGCCCACGCACGGCGCGAGGGCAAGAGCCGGTTCGGTGCGCTGCTGCCGCGCTCCACCTACGGCGACCGCGCCGCCGCTGCCTTGCGCAGCGCGATCGGCGCCGCTGGCGGCACGCTGGTGGCGAGCGAGGTTTACGACCGCTCCGCTGCGGGATTGAGCGGCGCCGCGCGTCGGCTCGGCAACGCGGGCGCAATCGACGCGGTGCTCATCGCCGACGCGAGCAGCACCGCCGCGCGAGCGGTGCCGCTGCTGCGTACCGCCGGCCTCAACGCCAGCGCGATGACGCTGGGCACCGAGCTGTGGAACAACGACAGTTCGATCGCCGCACAACTGCCGCTGCGCGGCGCCCGCTTTGCGAGCGTGTCGGACGCGATGTTCAATCAGATGGCGGGCAGTTACCGCCAGCGCTACGGCCGCACCCCCTACCGCATCGCGAGCCTCGGCTACGACGCGGTGCTGCTGACCGCACGCGTCGCGCGCGAATGGCGGGTGGGGAGCCTGTTCCCGCAAAGCCGCCTGCTCGCCAGCGATGGCTTCGGCGGCGTCGACGGCATCTTCCGCTTCGACAACCGCGGCGTCGCCATCCGCGCGCTCGAGGTGAGCGAGGTCCGTGCCACAGGCCCTACGGTTATCGACCCCGCGCCGACGGGTTGGTAACGGAGACCAGGCTTTCCTTCGGGTGGGGTAGTCCCGCCGCCTAGCTTCGGCTGCTTCCCAATACCCGTCACCCCGGACTTGATCCGGGGTCCCGCTTTTTCGTCGCAGCGTGGCGAGCCGTCATGGGAGTGAATCCCATGACGTCGGACGGGTTCGCTGACGCGCCCCGCAGGCCGGCTTAGGGCGTGCCGCGTTGCGGCACCGCGCGGGCGTAGCCGCGCTCGCCTCAGCCGATCCGCTGCCCGGTTTTCGCCCAGTCGCTGAGGAAGCCCTCGATCCCCTTGTCGGTGAGATGGTGGTTAGCGAGCGATTTGATCACCGCGGGCGGCATGGTCGCGACGTCGGCGCCGATCTTGGCCGCTTCGAGCACGTGAATCGGATGGCGCACGCTCGCCACCAGTATTTCGGTCGCGAAGTCGTAATTGTCGTAGATCAGGCGGATGTCGGCGATCAGCCCCATGCCGTCGAAACCATTGTCGTCGTGCCGACCCACGAACGGAGACACGAACGTCGCCCCAGCCTTGGCCGCGAGCAGCGCCTGGTTCGCCGAGAAACACAGCGTCACGTTGACCATCGTGCCATCGCAGGTGAGCGCGCGGCAGGTCTTGAGCCCCTCGATCGTCAGCGGCACCTTGATGCACACATTGTCGGCGATTTTGCGCAGCACCTCCGCTTCACGCATCATCTCCGCATGGTCGAGCGCGACCACCTCCGCCGAGACAGGGCCGTCCACCAGGCTAGCGATTTCGCGCGTGACCTCGACAAAATCGCGACCGGCCTTGGCGATGAGTGAGGGGTTGGTGGTGACGCCGTCGAGCAGCCCCGCCCCCGCCAACTCACGAATTGCAGCGGTGTCGGCGGTGTCGGCGAAGAATTTCATGATAGTGTCACAATCCTGTCAAAAATCAGTCACAAATGCGCGAGGCACCGATCCGGGCCACCATAGGCGCCCTCGGCCGCGCCCGCCAGTTCCGTTGGAAAGGTAGACCCATTGACGCGCAGCCCTTTCGCGGTTCTTGCGTCGCTCGCCCTCGGCATCAACGCCGCCCCGGCGCTGGCAGAGGAAGAGGGGCAGCTGTGGTTCACCCAGAATGTCGCGCGTAAATTATCATCGGATAACGACCGGCTGCTGCTCGAAGTCAACGAACGCATCCGTAGCGAGAGGTTTGGCGGCAACCAGTTCGAAACGGGGCTCTTCTACAGCCGCCCGCTGAGCGACGGCGTGCGTGGCGGCGTGGGCGTCATATACTCGCACTCGGGCTCGACGGGGGAGTACCGCCTCGCCCCCGAAGTAGAGCTCAGCCGCGGGATCCTGCGTGCACGCACCCGGCTGGAGATGCGCAGCGTCGAGGGTATCGACCCACTCCAGTGGCGCATTCGTCAGCGCGTTGGCGTGAGCGTTCCTACGGGCGCGCGCGGGCTGACGGCGAACCTCTCGGCGGAGGCCTTCTTTGCGCTCAATCCGGCACGCCCGGGCGGACCGACCGGGTTCAACGCCGTCCGGACGATCGCCATGCTGCAACAAAAGGTGAGCGACACGGTGAGCGTTTCGGCGGGATACGTTCGCCAGCACGACATCCGTCGCAACGCTGAGGACCGCATCGGCAACGCCGCTTATTTTGCGCTGGCGCTCAGCTTCTAACTTTCCTCCAATGTGCTCCGGCGAAGGCCGGAACCGTCGCTAGCGCCGCGACGCGCACGACTAACCCAACCCCCTTGTCGTTCGCGCTGTGTTCCCGCTAGGGCGGCCATATGGCGAAAGCGCGTCGCACTTATGTCTGTCAGGCCTGCGGGTCGCCCACGCATCGCTGGCAGGGTCAGTGCGGCGATTGCGGCGAATGGAACAGCCTGGTCGAGGAGGTCGTCCCCGCGGGGGTGAGCGTCGGCGGCGCGGCGGTGTCAACCGCGCCGGGCAGCCTCACCCGCGGCGGGCGTCCGCTCGAAACCGAAAGCCTGTCGTCAGAAGAAACGCTGCCCCCGCGCCTCGTGACCGGCATCGCCGAGTTCGACGCGGCGATCGGCGGTGGATTGGTGGCGGGGTCGGCGACGCTGATCGGCGGAGATCCCGGGATCGGCAAGTCGACGCTGCTGCTGCAGGTCGCCGCGCGCCTCGCGCTCGCGGGCAAGCGCGTCGCCTACGTCTCGGGCGAGGAAGCGGCGGGGCAAGTGCGGCTGCGCGCGCAGCGACTGGGCTTTGGTAACGCACCCGTCATGCTCGCCGCGGCGACATCGGTCCGCGACATTCTGACGAGCCTTGCGGGCGGCGAGCCGCTCGACCTCCTTGTCATCGATTCGATCCAGACGATGCACGTCGACACGATCGACAGCGCGCCGGGCACGGTCAGCCAAGTGCGCGCGGGAGCGCACGAGCTGGTGCGTTTCGCCAAGGACATGGGCGTCGCGTTGGTGCTGGTCGGCCACGTCACCAAGGACGGCAGTCTCGCCGGGCCGCGCGTGCTCGAACATATGGTCGACACGGTGCTGAGCTTCGAGGGCGAGCGCAGCCATCAGTATCGCATCCTGCGCGCGGTCAAGAACCGCTTCGGCGGCACCGACGAAATCGGCGTGTTCGCGATGGGCGGCGGCGGCCTCGAGGAGGTCGCCAACCCCTCCGCGCTGTTCCTCACCGACCGCAGCGGCGCCGGGCCCGCTGGCACCGCGGTCTTCCCGGCGATGGAGGGGACGCGCCCGGTGCTGGTCGAGGTGCAGGCGCTGACCCTGCGCCTCGCCAGCGGAGCGACGCCGCGCCGTGCCGTGGTGGGGTGGGATTCGGGCCGTCTCGCCATGATCCTCGCGGTGCTGGAGGCGCGCTGCGGGCTGTCGCTGTCGGGGGCGGAGGTCTACCTCAACGTCGCGGGCGGGTATCGGCTGTCGGACCCTGCCGCCGACCTCGCGGTGGCGGGAGCAATCGTCTCCGCCTTTGCCGAACGCCCGCTCCCCGCCGACGCGGTGCTGTTCGGGGAGGTTGCGCTGTCGGGCGAGCTGCGGCCCGTCGCGCACGCCCCGCTGCGGCTGCGCGAAGCAGCGAAACTCGGCTTCGGACGCGCGATCGTGCCGGCCGCGACCGCCACCGATCAACAGCTTAGACTGGAGAGCCACGCGCGGCTGATCGGCGTCGTTGACGCTCTGTTGGGGAGAGGATAGCCGAACCTGCATGGCGGGGCTCAGCTTCATCGACCTGGTGGTCATCATCCTGCTGGTTGCGGGCGTGCTCAACGGCGCGCTGCGCGGCATTGTGCAGGAGGCGCTGTCGCTGCTGGCGCTGGTCGCCGCGCTCGGCGCGCTGCGCTTTCTCCACGAACCTGTCACCCGCTTCCTGGTGGAGGTGACGGGCAATGAATTCAGCGCGACGCTGCTCGCCTTTGCGCTGATCGTCGGGGTCGTCTGGGGCGGCGGCAAGATGTTCGCGCGGCGCGTCGGCCAGGGGTCGCGCAACAGCGTCATCGGCCCCTTCGATCGCCTGCTCGGCGCGGGCTTCGGCGCGCTCAAGGCGTTGCTGATCGCCGCTGCGGGCGTGCTGATCGTGGGCATGGTCCTCGCCGCGCTGGCAGGCGGTGATCGCACCGCGGCGACGCCGCCGTGGCTCACGACCAGCCGCACCTACCCGCTGCTGCGCGCGATCGGTGATGAGATGACGATGGTGCTGGGCGACCGGCTCGACCAGCGACTGGGGTTCGAGCAGAGGGGTGAAGCGGACGCGACGAGCGAGGCGGGCGACCGCCCGCCGGCCGAACGCGACCGCCGCCGGTGACCGCCGCCTACACGCGCGAGCTGTTGCGGCTGGCAGCGGCGGGCGCGGCGCGGGTCCGGCTTGCAGCGCCCACGCACAGCGCCACGCGGCGCACCCAGAGCTGCGGCAGCGTCATCACCCTCGACCTCGACCTCGACGAGAACGGCCGGGTGTGCGCGGTCGGCTATGACATTCACGCCTGTGCTTTTGGCCAGGCCGCGGCGGAGCTGTTCGCGGACGGCGCGATCGGTCGCGATCGCGAGCAACTTCAGTTGGCGCGCGAGCAGTGGCGGGGCTGGCTCGCCGACGCGGGCGATGCGCCCGCCTGGCCGGGGGCGGAGCAGCTGGCGGCGGCGGTCGCCCTCCCCGGGCGCCAAGGCGCGGTGCTGCTGCCGTTCGACGCCGCGCTCGATGCGCTGGCGGACGGGTCCGCACAATGACCGCGGGCGCCGTTGAAACCACCATACTGCTCGCTGCGGCGGTGCCGTTCGTCATCATCTTCCGCCGCCTGGGGCTCGGCGCGGTGCTCGGCTATCTGGTTGCGGGCGCCGTCGTGGGACCGTTCGGGCTGGGCCTCGTCGGCGGCGGCGAGGAGAAAATGCAGGTCGCCGAAATCGGCATCGCCATGCTGCTGTTCCTCGTCGGGCTCGAACTCAATCCCGAGCGGCTGTGGCGCCTGAAGCGGGAGATTTTCGGTCTCGGCCTCGCGCAAATTGTCGTCAGCGCGGCGCTGATCGGCATCGCGCTGGCGCTCGCGACGGGCTTCACCACGTCTGCGCTGATCGCGCTGGCGCTCCCGCTGGCGCTGTCCTCCACCGCGCAGGTGCTGCCGAGCCTGAAGGCGGACGCGCGCATCAACACCCCCGATGGCGAACGCGCCTTTTCCATCCTGCTGATGCAGGACCTCGCGCTGATCCCGCTGATCGCGATCATCGGCGCGATGACCCGCAACCCGAGCGCGGGGGAGCAGACGCCGATGTGGACGCAGCTCGCGCTCACCCTGGCGGCGGTCGTCGGACTGGTGCTGGCGGGGCGGTTCCTCCTCAACCCGCTGCTGCGCATCGTCGGGCGCATCGGCGAGCGGGAGCTGTTCGTGCTGGTCGGGCTCGCCACCGTGCTCGCGGCGGCGGCGCTGATGCACGCGCTGCACCTGTCGATCGCGCTCGGCGCCTTCATCGCGGGCGTGATGCTCGCCGACTCACCCTATCGACACGAGCTGGAGGCGGACGTGGAGCCGTTCCGGTCGCTGCTGCTGGGGCTGTTCTTCCTCGCAGTCGGGATGGTGCTCGACCTCGACGTGGTGGCCGCGCGGCCGTTCGAGGTGGTCGGCCTTGCGCTGGGGCTGGTCGCGGTGAAGACGCTCGCGCTGTGGCTGGTTGCGCGCGCCTTCGGCATGCAGCCGCGCCCCGCGCTGGCAATGGCGTTGCTGCTGAGCCAGGGCGGCGAGTTCGCCTTCGTCCTGTTCGCGCAGGCGGGCGATGCGCTGCTGCTCGCGCCGGAAGCGGTCAGCCTGTTCAGCGCCGTCGTCACCCTGTCGATGGCCACCACGCCGTTCCTGATGATCTTCGCGCGCCGGCTGGAGCTGACCGCGCAACTCAGCGCGGCGGATCTCCCCGGCCCCGCTGCCTCCCCGCCGTCGGAGGTGATTCTGGTCGGCTTCGGCCGCTTTGGGCAGATCGTCGCGCAGTTGCTCCACGCCGCCGACATCTCGCTCACCCTGATCGATTCGAAGGTCGAGCAGATCGAGCTTTCGCAGCGCTTCGATACCAAGGTCTATTACGGCGACGGGCTCCGGCTCGACGTGCTGCGGCAGGCGGGGGCCGAGCAGGCGGCGGCGATCATCCTCTGCATCCGCAATCCTGGGATCGGGCCCGAGCAGCTCGAGCCCATCCGCCATACCTTTCCCAACGCGCGGTTGTTCATGCGCATGAATGACCGCCGTCAGCAGCTGGCCTTGGCGGAGGTCGACCTCGCCGGTCAGGTGCGCGACACCTTTGAGAGCGCGGTCACGCTCGGGCGGAAAGCGCTCGTCAGTCTCAATCTCAACCCGGACGAGGTGGACGACATCGAGGCCGCGGTTCGCCAGCTCGACAAGGCGCGGTTTCAGGCACAGGCGGCGAGTGGCGACATCGGCGCCGCCGCGCATTTGCGTTTTACCGAGGAACGCCGCGGCCGCCCGCGTGAGGTCCTCGAAACGCTGCTCGGCCCCAAGAAACGGGAGCGCGCGGCGGAGGAGCGGAGCTGATGCGCGGGTCGATAATGGTGACGCTGGCGGCGCTGGTCGCTGCCGTTGGCATCGCCGCCGGGGCTTTCGGCGCGCACGGCGCCCGCGATGTGCGCGCGGCGGAGTGGCTACGCACCGCCGGACTTTACCTGCTGGTCCACGGCGCGATCGGCACCGCGCTGGCCCACCGCCACCCGCGCAGCGTCGCGCTGATGCTCGGCGGGGCGAGCTGGTTCGGCGCGACGCTGGTGGCGATGGCGATGGGCTTTCCGCGCTGGCTGGGCGCGCTCACGCCCATCGGCGGCGTCGCGATGATCGCAGGGTGGCTGGCAATAGCTGCGTCGGCGTGGCGAGGTTCAGGCCGCGATAAAGACTGACGTGACCGCCCGCACCACACCCGCTCCATCGGACGGGCGGGCGCGGTGGTGCAACGCTTCTAGTTGTGCTCCGGCGCAGGTCGGAGCGGTGGCGTGCGGACACAGCGGCGCATCATCGTGCTCCTGCGAAAGCAGGGGCCTAGGGCGTCGCAGCGCTGGCCTGTTCTGCCCTAGGCTCCTGCTTTCGCAGGAGCACCGCTTTGGGGGGGCGGCCACCGGCCAACGCCGGCCTGCGCTAGAGCATGGACCTGGGCTGGGGGATGCGAGGCGACGCGAGTCCGCCTCAGCCTTGCCGGTTGAGAAACCCCGCCACCTCGTCCAGCCCAATATCGTCGCTAAGGAACGCCGCACCGATCCCACGGCTGAGCACCAACGGCACGCGGCCGCCGCTCGCTTTCTTGTCGTGCGCCATATGCGCGGCGAGCGTGGCGCCGTCGGCGGTGATGCCCGCTTCCTTCGGCGTCGCGGGGAGCCCTGCGGCGTGCAGATGCGCGCGCACACGCGCCGCGTCGTCGCTGGCGCACCAGCCGCGTTCCGCGGACAGGGCAAAGGCCGCGCCGATCCCCGCCGCCACCGCCTCGCCGTGCCGCAACCGCTCAGGGTCGTAGCCCGCCTCGGCCTCGAGCGCGTGGCCAAAAGTGTGGCCGAGGTTGAGCAGCGCGCGTTCGCCGGTGCGCTCGTGCGGATCGCGCGCGACGATGGCGGCTTTGGCGGCGATGGCGCTGGCGATCGCGTGGCGCAGCGCAGCGGGCTCGCGCGCCAGCACCTCCCCCACCGAGCGCTCCAGCCAGCCAAAGAAGCCCGCGTCGCCGATCAGCGCGACTTTCGCGATCTCCGCATAGCCCGCGCGCAGGTCGCGCAGCGGCAAGGTCGCGAGCGCGTTCGGGTCGACCAGCACCGCATTCGGCTGGTGAAAGGCGCCGACCATATTCTTGCCGGCGCGGGTGTTGATCGCGGTCTTGCCGCCGACGCTCGAATCGACCTGCGCGAGGAGTGTCGTCGGGATCTGCACGATCCCCACCCCGCGCTTCACCAGCGCCGCGGCGAACCCCGCGAGGTCTCCGACCACACCGCCGCCGAGCGCCAGGATCGTCTCCCGCCGCTCCACCCGCGCGTCGATCAGCGCGTCGCAGAGCGCTTCGAGCCCGGCCCAGCTTTTCGCGCCTTCGCCCGCGGGAACCACGATCGGCTCGACGCGCACTCCGACGCCCGAGAGGCTCGCGGAGAGGCGCGGCAGTTGTGCCTCTGCCACCGTCGCGTCGGTCACCACCAGCGCGCGCTCCCCCAGCCAGGGGCCAAGCAATTCGCCAGCGCGGTCGAGGCCGCGGTCGGCGACGATCACCGCATAGGGGGTCGCGGTGAGCGCGACGGGAATGCGCAGATCGTTCACGCCGCGTCGCTCCGCAGCGCATCGAGTGCGGCAACGATGCGATCGACGGTGCGCAGATGCGGCCCCTCCCCCGCCGCGATCGTGAGATGCGCCTCAGCATAACCGTCGCGGCGGCGCGCGAGCAGTTCCTCGATCACCGCGCGCGCGTCGCGTCCTTTCAGCAGCGGGCGATGGTCGCGGCGGCCGACGCGTTCGACCAGCACCTCGATCGGCACGTCGAGCCAGATGGTGAGCGCGCGCTCCTTGAGCAGTGCGCGCGTCTCCTCCTCGGCGAATGCGCCGCCGCCGGTGGCGATCACGCCGTGGCGTTCGTCGAGCAGCCGGGCGATGACGCGGCGCTCGCCGTCGCGAAAGGCAGGCTCGCCATAGCGTGGGAACATAGTTTCGATTCCCATGCCCGCCGCCGCCTCGATCGCGTCGTCGGCATCGACGAAGCCGCGCCCCAGACGCTGCGCCAGCCTGCGCCCGACGCTGGTCTTGCCCGCGCCCATCATGCCGACAAGCGCAATCGGGCGCGTGGTCAGGGGGGTAGCGCGGTCCGTCACGACGATCCCCGTAGCGCGGCTTGCCCGCCAGCGTCACCCCACCCGCTTCCCTCAAGACCGGGCACAGGCTAAGCGCTGCGGTGATATCGCGAGGAGTGATGCGCGGGTGACGAAGCGGGCGTTGGCGGTGTGGATGGCGGGCAGCGCCGGGGTGGCGCTGATGCTCGCGCCGCCGGTGCGCGGACAGGAATCGATCCTGCCGCCGGGCTTCGGCCAGCCCAAGGCGACTCCGACACCGAGCCCGACCCCGTCACCGCGACCCACCCCGGCACCGCGCCCGACGCCTGCATCTCGCGCGACCCCGGCACCGCGCCCGTCTCCCGCGCCGGCACCGACGCCATCGCCCGCGCCCGCGATACCCGACTACAGCGATCCGCAGGACGGTGCGGCGCGCGGTGCTGAACCTGCCAAGCCCGAGGGCAGTGGCAGCGCCGACTCCCCGTTCAACACACTTCCGCCGCCAACCTCCGCCTATCAGGGCGGCAACGCGCGCGAGCCGGGGAGCGATGAAGGCGTGTCCGAAAGCGACAGCCTGTCGCCCGAAGAGGAGGCGGCATCGCTGCTTCCTCCGCCGCCGCCACGCTACGACCTACCGCCGGGGTCGCGCCGGCTGCTGACGCGGGTGGGCGTGCTCAACGATGTCATAGGCGGGCTCGACGTCGGCGCGTTCGGGACGCGTGGAGACTATCTCACGCGGCTGATGGACGGGATCGAAGGGCCGATCGTATCGCGCTGGGGGGTTATCCTGCTGCGACGGGCGCTGCTCACCGCCGCCGACACGCCGCCCAACGTCAACGGCGCCGATTTCGTCGCGGCGCGTGCGCAACTTCTGCTCCGTCAGGGGGAGGCGATCGGCGCGCGCTGGCTGGTGCAGTCGGTCGACGTCGACCGCGCCACGCCGCGGTTGAAGGCCGCCGCGCTCGACACCGCGCTCGCCACCGCCGACCCCGCACTCGCCTGTCCCTGGGCGCCGGGCCTCGCCTCGAGCAACGGGCGCTGGGGGCTGGTCGCGGGCATGTGCAGCGCGATGCAGGGGGAGAATGGCCCCGCCTCCGCCGCGCTCGAACGCGCCCGGCGGCGGCAGGGCATCGGCGGCGTCGACCTCAAGCTTGCGGAGAAGGTGGTCGGCGCGGGCGTCAACAGCCGCCGTTCCGCGCTGGTCCGTTGGGACGGGGTGAACAGCCTCAACCCGTGGCGTTTCGGCCTCGCCGCGACCACCGGCGCGCCGATTCCGGGCGCCGCATGGGAGCGCACGCCGGTTGCGATCAAGGGCTGGGCGGTGCAGTCGCCGATGCTGTCGGTGGGCGAACGCCTCGCCCTCGCGCCCGCCGCCGCAGCGCTGGGCACGCTGTCGTCGGAGGCGTGGCCCCAGCTCGTCGCGCTAGCGGTCGACCAGCGCCCGATCGGCGTGCAGCTTGAGCCCGCCGAGCCCGACCGTGATAATCCCGCGCCGGTCCCGCTGGCGCTCGACGAAGACGCGCAGCGCACGCTGGCGCAGCGGGTGCGGGTGGCCTTCGCCGGGCGTACCTATGGCGACCGGCTGGGCGCGATCGCCGCGCTGCAGGACGAATATGGTTATGCCGGCGCGGTCCTGACCGCAGGCGCGGCGGCGCGCACCCCGGCGACCTCGCTCGCAGGCGAGGAGGTCGACCGCCTGCTCACCGCCATGTTCGCGGGCGGCCATGACCGCAATGCGCTCGCCTGGGCGCGAGAGACGCGGGTCGGAACCCTGGGATGGGCGCTGCTGGCGGTGGGCTCGCCCCGTCCGCTCGACGCCATCAGCGCGCGGCAGATCGGCAGCTTCGAGGGTAACGACACCAGCGCCGACCAGCATCGCACGCGCCTGCTCGCCGCCGCGCTCACCGGCCTCGGTCGGCTCGATGCGGACGTGGCGCGCGATGTGGCGGAGGAATATTCGCTCGCGCTCGGAACCGACACGCGCTGGACGCGCGCCATCAGCGAGGCGGCGGAGCGGGGCGAAAGCGGCGTCGTCGCGGTGCTCGTCGCGGCCGGCCTGCAGGGTCGCGACTGGGCAGGAGTGCCCGCCTACCACCTCTACCACATCACCCGCGCGCTGACGGCGGTGGGGCTGGAGGGCGATGCGCGCATGATCGCGGCGGAGGCGGTGAGCCGGGGGTGAGCCGCCGCCGCGCCGACGCCGCACCCCCGCCCCCCATCCGCGCCGGCGACGCGGCGCTGATCGACCGTTTCCTTGAAATGCAGAGCGTCGAACGCGGCGCTGCTGCCAACAGCATCGCCGCCTATCGCACCGACCTCGAACAGGCCGCGCGCTGGTTGGGCGAGCCGGGGCTCGAACATGCCACGCGCGATGATTTCGGTGTCGTCGTGCGCGGCTGGGCGGCGCTCTCCCCCTCGAGCCAGGCGCGAAAGCTCTCCGCGCTGCGAGGCTTCTACCGCTTTCTGGTCGACGAAGGCCTGCTCGCCGAAGACCCGACCGTCGCGCTCGCCCGCCCGCGCACCCAGCGCCCGCTGCCACGCCTGCCCGAACGCAGTGGGGTGGAGGCTATGCTGCGGATTGCCGCCGAACGCGCCGCGCAGGGCGCTCCCCGGGGCTTGCGAGACCGCGCGATCATCGAGCTGCTCTATGGCTCGGGCTTGCGCGTCAGCGAGCTCATCTCCCTCCCCCGCAGCGCCATCGCGCGCGACCGTGCGTTCGCGATCGTTCGCGGCAAGGGCGGCAAGGAGCGGCTGGTGCCCCTCTCCGCCACCGCGATCGAAGCAGCGGCCGCGTGGAGCGCAATGCTGCCCGCCCGGGAACTGCGCCTGTTCCCCGGCGCGCGCGACAATGTAACGCTCACGCGGGCGCGGGTATTCCAGCTGGTGCGGGAAATCGCGCTCGCCGCTGGAGTGGACCCCGCGCAGGTCAGCCCGCACGTCTGGCGCCACGCCTTTGCGACGCATCTGCTGGAGGGCGGCGCGGACCTGCGCGCGGTGCAGACGCTGCTCGGCCACGCCGATATCGCCACCACCGAAATCTACACCCACGTCGAGCGCGAGCGGCTGGTGAAGCTCGTCACCACGCGCCACCCACTGGCCGACGGGTCGAGCTGACCTCCGGCCCTCCCCCTTGTGGGGAGGGGTAGGGGTGGGGGCCCGCTCGCGCCTGCGAGCGGAGAAGACTGGACTAGGTGTCGCGCGAAGAGTCTCCACGAGCCGCAGACGCGGCTCGGCCCCCACCCCAGCCCTCCCCACAAGGGGGAGGGGGCGCTGCCGCTGGTCCTTTTCCCCCAACCGTTGACGCCCCGGAGCCCCCCGCCTACCCCGCGCGGCATGGCGAGCCCGCTCGAATTCGAAAAACCCTATCTCGCGCTCACGCATCAGATCGAGGCGCTCAAGGCGACCGGAGGCGCGGATGGCGTCGATATCGATGCGGAGATCGCGCGGCTGGAGGCCAAGGCCGACGCGGCGCTCAAGGACGCCTACGCGCGGCTGACACCGTGGCAGAAGACGCAGGTCGCGCGCCACCCGCAGCGGCCTCGCTTCCTCAAGATCGCGGAGGCGCTGTTCGACGATTTTCTGCCGCTCGCAGGCGATCGCAACTTCGCCGATGACCGCGCGATCCTGGGCGGCCTTGCACGGATGGGGGATCGGCGGCTGGTGGTGATCGGCCACGAAAAGGGCCACGACACCCCCAGTCGGCTCCACCACAACTTTGGCATGGGCAAGCCCGAAGGCTACCGCAAGGCGATCCGCCTGATGGACCTCGCCGACCGTTTCGCGCTGCCGGTGCTGACGCTGGTCGACACTTCCGGCGCCTTCCCCGGCGTGGAGGCGGAGGAGCGCGGCCAGGCGGAGGCAATCGCGCGCTCGACCGAACGCGGGCTGGAACTCGGTGTGCCGTTCGTGTCGGTGATCGTCGGCGAAGGCGGATCGGGCGGTGCCATCGCGCTCGCGGCGGCGGACCGCGTGCTGATGCTCGAACATGCGGTCTACGCGGTAATCTCGCCGGAGGGCTGCGCTTCGATCCTGTGGCGCACCGCGGACAAGGCGCCCGAAGCGGCGGCGGCGATGAAGACCACTGCGCAGGACCTGATGGCGCTCGGCGTGATCGACGCGATCATTCCGGAGCCTGTCGGCGGCGCGCACCGCGATCCCGCCGCAACGATCACCGCCATCGGGCAAGCGGTCGGCGATGCGTTCGACGACATCGGCGACCTGCGCGGCGATGTCCTGCGTGCCGAGCGGGGAGAGAAGTTCCTCGCCATGGGCCGGGCAGTTACGTCGGCCAGCTGACCACCACGCCAAACCCCCGCTGAACGGCGCCATCAGGAACCGGTCATCGCACTTGCGCTTTGTTAGCGCCGATGACGCCGCAGCTGCGGCTCGACGGGAGTACAGGGATGCTTTCGATGAAGGCCCGCGCGCTGGCTGGCGCGATGATCGTGGCAGGGTTGGCAAGCCCGGCGCTGGCGCAAACCCGCTCGGGCGGCGTCCAGCCCTTCACCCAGCAGGAGCGCCAGCAGGGCGCGCAGGCGCACCAGCAGATATTGAGCGAGATGGGCGGCGCGATGACTGGCCGCGCGGCGGACTATGCGCGCATGGTCGGGCAGAACATCTCCGTCCAGTCCGGGCTGTCGAGCGCGCGTAGCGACTTCAACGTGACGCTGCTCAACTCCGCCGTGAACAACGCCTTCGCGCTGCCCGGTGGCTATGTCTACGTCACCCGCCAGCTGATGGGGCTGATGAACAATGAGGCGGAGCTCGCCGGTGTGCTCGGCCACGAGGTCGCCCACACCGCCGCCCGCCACGCGCGCCAGCGGCAGAATGCGGCGACGCGCAACGGCCTGCTCGGGGTTGCCGGGACCATCCTTGGTGGCTTGCTCGGCAACAATGGCGGGCTGCTTGGGACGCTCGGCCGCGGGATCCAGCAGAATGCGATGCGCGCCGCGCAGGTGGCGACGTTGGGCTTCTCGCGCAGCCAGGAGACGCAAGCCGACGACCTGGGCATCCAGTATCTCGCCCGGGCCGGATACGACACGCGCGCGCTGTCGACCATGCTGGCGAGCCTTGCCGCGCAGAATGCGCTCGATGTCCGCGCCGCGGGCCGCGATGCGCGCGACGTGCCCGAATGGGCGAGCACGCACCCCGACCCTGCCTCACGCGTCCAGCGGGCGCTGCAGATGGCGCAGCGCGTCGGCGGCGTGGGTGGCCGGACCAATCGCGACGAGTTCCTCAACGCACTCAACGGCACCATGTATGCCGACGATCCCGCGCAGGGCGTGGTCGAAGGGCGCGACTTCCTCCACCCCGACCTGCGCTTCGGCTTCACCGTCCCGCAAGGGTTCGGCATCGGCAATTCGCCGAGCGCGGTGAACGTCAGCGGCAACACCGGCCAGGCGCAGTTCACGACACTTGGTCGCAACGCCGGGCGTGACCTCCAGACCTATGTCGGGCAGGTGTTCCAGCAGATCGCGGGCGGCAACCAGCAGGGCCAGCAGAGCGCGATCCAGGCCCCGCCGGTGCGTCGCACCACCATCAACGGCCTGCCCGCCGCCTACGCGTCCACGCAGGCGAACACGCAGAATGGTCCGGTGGAGGTTACGGTCGTCGCTTACGACTTCGGCGACCAGATCTATCACTTCCAGACGCTGGCACGCGCCGGCGGAAGCGGGGTGTTCGATTCGATGTTCAACAGCGTCCGCCGCCTGTCGACGAACGAGGTCGCTGCCATCCGCCCACGCCGGATCGAGGTGATGACCGTCCCCCGCAACGGCGCGAGCGTGCAGAGCTACGCCCAGCGCATGGCCTATCGCGACTATCAGGACGAACGCTTCCGCGTCTTGAACGGGCTGTCCTCCAACACGAACATGCTGCCCGGCGGCACGCGGGTGAAGGTCGTTACCTACGGCACCCGCTAAGACCGAGTTTAGCTTTCGAACGGGCTCCTGCGATGGTCGTGGGGGCCCGTTTTCGGGATGCGCATGACGCCGTAAGCGTGCGCTGCTAAGCCACCGCAATGGCGCAATCCACCGCTCCGCTGACGCTCGCCCTTACCGGAGGAACTGGCTTTGTCGGGCGTGCGACCATCGCTGCGGCGCTCGCGGCGGGGCATCGTGTTCGCGCGCTGGCGCGGCGCGCGCAACCCCCGCAGGCGGGCGTCGAGTGGGTGGCCGGTGACCTTTCGGAGGCATCGGCTCTTGCGACGCTGTGCACCGGAGCGGACGCGGTCGTCCACATCGCGGGGCGGGTAACGGCGCCCGACCGCGCGAGCTTCGACGAAGCCAACGCCGCCGGAACCGCGAGCGTCGTGGCCGCCGCCCAGCGTGCTGGCGTGCCGCGGCTGGTGCACGTCTCAAGCCTCGCCGCGCGCGAGCCCGCCCTCTCCGACTATGGCCGGTCCAAGGCGGCCGGCGAGGCCGAGGCGCAGAGGTTCGGCGGGGAGCTGTGCATCGTCCGCCCGCCCGGCGTCTACGGCCCCAATGATGCGGAGATGCGCGACGTGTTCCGCCTGGCCGCGAGGGGGCTGGCGCTGGTGCCGCCGCCGGGCCGCGTCTCCTTGATCCATGTCGACGACCTCGCGAGACTGCTGGTGACGCTCGCAAACGCGTCGCCTTTGCCCGCTCTCGTCGAGCCTGCGGGAGGCCCGCCGCTCGACCACCATCAGCTCGCCCGGGCGATCGGCGCGGCGGTGGGCCGGCCGGACCCGATCGTGGTGAGCGTACCTGCCGCGGTGCTTGCCGTGGTCGCGCGGCTCGACCATCGCTGGCGCGGCGAGGGCGCGAAGCTCACCCCCGACCGCGCGCGCTACCTCGTCCATCCCGACTGGAGCGCGCGTGCCGACCTCGCCCCTCCGCCAGAGCTGTGGACGCCCGCCATCGCTCTCGACCGGGGACTCGCGGCGACGGCGCACTGGTATCGCGACGCGGGCTGGCTATGACGACCGCCGATCAGGAGACCCACATGAGCGACACCGCCGAAAAGATTTACGCCCACATCGCCGAGTTCAACAAAAGGGGCGTCGAAGTGACCGAGGCCACGCGCTTCGCCGACGACCTCGAATGGGAAAGCCTGACGGTGATGGACTTCGTCGCGGCGATCGAGGACGAATTCGACATCATCATCACCATGAACCAGCAGGCGGAGATCGAGAATGTCGGCCAGCTGATCGCCGCCGTGGAAAAGCTGCGCGCGGGATAGTGATAGCTGAGGCCATCTGTGCCATCAGTGTGCCGCAGAGTGCCGGATATTTCCGCTCTGTTCCGCGGCCAGCTCCGTTCGCCACTTCGAAAATAGCGGAAAACTGGTGCACCCGATCTGACAAAAACGGGCACTTGGACCAGTGGGCGATCTCCGTCACGTTAAGAGGTTAAGGCAGCTTTGCGCCCTCATTTCGGCCAGAACGGTGAATGCCCAAAGGCAGTCGTTCGCTCAGGAACGCCATAGCGGCCGCTTGCGTTCACAAGCCCCTGGCGAAGGTCCGCTTCGGTCTGCTGAAGCTCCGGCTCGTCGTATGAATGCTCACTCACGTTAACTAACTCGCAACACCACTCAACATGACGGAGCTTTCGGCGTGGTGCGACCGAGGGCTCTAGAGAACTTTCTTATGTGTTCCACACTCCCCGCTGAGAGCGCCACCGAGTGTAGCGGTCATATTAGATCCTAATCATAGTTAAGGAGTTCCCGCAGCTCGTCGCATTGTGACGAATGCCACCGTCGACCATGCGGAGGCTTTGTGCGCCGTGTTCGGGCGCGTGGTTGTTAGCGCGGGATCACTACCTCCACGCGACGGTTTTGCGCGCGCCCTTGCGGATTGTCGCCACCATCGGGCCGCGTGTTGGGCGCGACCGGCTCACGCTCACCTTTGCCCTCAGTGCGATAATCGCGGTCCCGCACACCTGGTTGCCTGGCGAACCATTCGGCGACAGCCTCTGCGCGCCGTTCCGACAGATCTTCGTTGTAAGCATCGGAGCCCTTGCCGTCGGTATGACCGAGCACGGTAACGGCACCGGGCGCTCCTTGCCGCACAAGGTCGGCGACGCTGCGCAGGCTCTGCTCGGCGGCGGGCGTCAGCGTCGCTTTGTCGAATTCGAACAGGACGTCGGCCGGGAGCGATACGATCGTGGAAAGATCGGTCACCCTCACGCTGAGATCGCTTACCGCTCCCGCCAACGGGCTGACATCCGCCCGTAATCCCGCTTCGGCGTTCGACCGGCTGTTCGGTGTCTCGGATGGCGCGGAAACGGCGCTCTCTTGTCCGGCCTCCGCCGCCGTGGGCTGCTTGTCCGCCTCTTGCGGACCGCCGCAAGCGGAGAGCAGAATCGCGCCGCCCCAAGCTCCCAATGCACTTCGTGGTCGCATGCGGCTATCGGGTCACGGGGACGCCGTCGAAGGGAGCAATTTTGGGAATGTTGATCGAAACCGTCCGCGTCGTCGCGGGGGGCGCCGGGAACTTGAACCAAAGCACGGCGGTTTCATGAAGCGGTAGGCGGATGTTGTCCGAGGAGCCCCCCTTCATCGGGGCGGCGAGCCAATTGCCCTGATTGTCTCGTAACACGCCAAGCTGCTGCGCGGTGGAGTCGTCGATGACGCTGACCTGCTCCACGTCGATCAGTTCGGATTCGCAGCATTCGACAAGAGGTGCCGACGTGCGAAGCTGCACCGTCAATACGTCCCCGGTCACCCGGACGCTTTCCAGCGCCATATTGACGCCAAGAGGCCCCGCTGCGGTTGCGATGGGTTCGGCAACGGTGGTCCGGTTCCTTTCGATGTCTTCCGGCGTTTGCTGAACAGTCCGTTCGACGCCGCTCTCCTGAACGGATTGGTCCGCTACGGAGCCGCCCGAGGCGGGATCCGCCGGGTCGGAGGTATCGACTTGCTCGCTACAGCCGGCCAGCACGAGCAGACCGCTTACGACCGTGAATCTCGTCAGTCGGAACAATCTCATTCTGCTGCCTTTCCCTTCAATCTCAGGAAAACCTACTATGCCTCAAACGACTTCGGATCAATATATAGTTCGCGACCTTAGTACCTGGATGCCGAGCTGTTTTTCGCCAACGCCGAAGCCATTCGTTGAAGCTGCGCACCGTACAGGTCGGCGACCAGAATTAGCTCGATATTGCACAACTTATTTGCTTTGGGGCAATCCTCGTCACGGTCGTCGGTCCTCACCTCGCACGCCCAGCGACTTCTTGTCGCGAGCGGGCCTCAAAAGCGGTGCCGGGTGAGAGAATTTCAAAGTCAGCTTTGGCTTTATTCGTATCCTAAGGAGACTGTCTGCAACCGGCCCATGATTTGTCATCGAGTGCAGGCGTGCTGACGGTCGAACTCGGGAAGTCAATAT
>CAKZIN010000027.1 GCA_936933955.1 uncultured Sphingopyxis sp.
CATATTCCGAGCCCGCATCGAGCGGCGGCGGCGGAATGTCGAAACTGCGACGCCACACCTTTACCTGATCGTCGCCGTGCTTCGCCGCAGTCTCCGCCTTGTCGAGCCCGGTGAGGCCGCCATAGTGCCGCTCGTTAAGGCGCCAATGCTTGGTCACCGGCAGCCACAGCCGCCCCATCGCCTCGAGCGCGATGTTCAGCGTCTTGATCGCGCGCGTCTGGACGCTGGTGTAGCAGCGATCGACGTCGAGCCCCTTGGCGGCGATCAGCTCACCCGCGGCCTTCGCCTCCGCTTCGCCCTGCGGCGTCAGGTTGACGTCCCACCATCCGGTGAATCGATTTTCGAGGTTCCACGCGCTCTGCCCGTGACGAATGAGGATCAGCTGCGGCACGGCGGTCAACGAACTCCACGCGAGGTCATGCGAAGCAAGGTCGGGTCCTTCCTGACGAAATGGTGGTAGAGCGCCGCAGCCGCATGAGCGAGCGCCAGCGCGAGCGTCGTAATGCCGAGCACCTCATGCGCTTCACCGGCGAAACCCGCCAGCGGGTCCTCCCGGCTGATAGCGAACTTCGGGATGTCGAACAGCCCGAACCAGCTGAGCGGCGCGCGGCCTGAGGAGGCGAGCATCCAACCGGTGATGGGCACGAGGAACATCAGCGCATAGAGAATGGTGTGGACGATGTTGGCGAGGTTACGCTCCATCCGACCGACCTCCGGTGGGTAGGGCGGCGGCGGGTAGAGCAGCCGCCAGGCGAGGCGCAGCGCCGCGAGCGCCAGCACCGTGATCCCGATCGACTTGTGGATGGGCATGATCAGTCGCGGTGCCGCGTCGGCGAGCAGGCCCCCCGCGGCGTTGCCCAGGATCAGCGCCGCCATAATCCAGTGCAGCGAGCGCGCGACGCTGTGATAGCGCGCGACGTGCGCCGGGTCGTAGTTTCGAGCGACTGCTTGGCTAGCCATGACCTCTCCCTTCCACCCTCGCATCACTCCGACCGCCGGGGCCCCCAGCGTATCGTCAGCCAGCCGGTGCATGGCGCGCCAAGATCGACCGCCCCGCCCGAGTTGCGGGTGATGACGGCAACGTCAAAGACATTTTCGAGCGCGAGCGCAAGCTCGACCCGGTCCGCGACCGCGACGGCGATGCGGGCATCGACCAGCGTCGCGGGCCGCAGCCGGTCGAGGTTGCGATCATCCTCGAACGCCGCGCCGGTGTGACGCACCCCAACCTCGAGGCTCCACCGCCCCGCCTCCCACCCGACACGCGCGCTGGCGCTGACCTGCGGCGTCTGCGCGGGACGTTGCCCGTCCAGCGGCGCTGCGAGCGGGTCCGTCCCCGCCTCGACCCGCGGATCAGCGTAGGCCAAGCCGGCGGACGCGCGCCAAGGTCCGGACCGCCACCTCGCATCCGCTTCTACCCCCCACGACACGATTGCACCGATGTTGCGCCGTTCGCGCAGGTTCGGCCCGAGCGTCACATTGCCGACCGCGTCTTCGAGCCGGTCGCGGAAGGCGGTGACCGACAGCTCGACATCGCGCGCCGGCGTGATCCCCACCCCCACCTGCCAGCCGCTCAGCCGTTCGAGGTCCAGCGCAGGGGTGGCACGGGTGACGATGGGAAACAGCGTGAAGCCGCGGTAAAGCTCGTTGAGCGTCGGCAGGCGGAAACCGGTGTAGGCAGCACCGCGGAGAGCAACGCCCGGTGCCGCCTGCCATTCGGCCGCCGCCCGCGCGCTAACCTGCTCGCCGCTCCGCCCGGGAAAGTCCGAGCGTGTCGCCAGTCGCCCGTCGGCGAGGCTCTCGCTCGCAAAGCCGCGCGACTGCTGCCAGTGATCGACTCGCGCGCCAATCGTCGCCGACAGCGCGCCTTGCTCAGCGCCGGCCTCGATGAAAGCGCCGAGCACCCGCTGCGCACCCCCGCTCGCGCGCCGGCGCGTAATGCTCCCGTCCGGCGCCAGCGCGTTCTCGAGCGCCGTCCCCTCCCCGCCGCGCAGGTCGATCCCGAAGCGCAGCGTTGCGGCTCGCGGAGTCGGCGCGCGCAGCTCGAGCTTCGCGCCCCAGCCGCTCGACGGCGTTGAAAACTGGTCGAGTGTCGGGCGAAAACTGTTGCTACTGACCACCACCGAGCGGAAGTCGCGCACCTGCACCCAGCCGAGCGCATCGACTTGCCAGCGCGTACCCCCGACGACCCGCGCACTCGCATCGAGCCCGGACACGCCGCTGTCCGCCCCTGCGAAGCGCAAGGTGCGCGCATCGTCGAACCCGGCGACGCGCGCTTGCAACCCCAAAGCCTCGCTGATGGGCGCTTCGGCGGTCAGTCCAACGCGCGTCGCACCGTAGCGAGCGCGGACGGTGGCGGCGACGCGTTGAGCGGCGGGGGTGGTGTAAAATCCGTCGCCACGCTCGCGCGACACGTCGAGCGCGACGTGACCCGCGCCCAATGCAGCGACCACCCCGCCGACCGCGCGCCCCTCTCGGAGCGAGGATATGGCGGCGAGGCCCGACAGCGGCGCGCGATCCGCCAGCGGGATTGAGCGGAACGCGAGCGTGCCGATCAGCGCGCCGGCCCCGAACGCCCCCGCCCCGCCGCCGCGTTGCACTTCCAACGCGGCGAGCGTCTCCGCGTTGAGCGCGGCGAACGGGATGGCCCCGAAGAACATGTCGGCGAGGGGCACACCGTCCAATGTCAGCAGTGCGCGGCTCGACGCGTTGCCGCCGAGCCCGCGCAGCGTCACCCCCTGCGCGCTCGGGTTGGCAGAGCGACTGTCGCTGCGGCGAAACTGCGCGAGCCCGGGAATGCGCGCCAACGCCTCCTCGATCCGCCCACCCGGCACCGAGCGCAAAGTGTCGCCGTCGATCTCCGTCGCGCCGAACGCTTGCGCCCCGACCGCGCGCGGCAGCGCGGTGACGATGATCGGCGCGCTTTCCTCCGTCGGTTCCTGCGGGGTCGGGGCGACCACTTCGAGCGGAGGGGGCGGCGGGAGCGGAGGGGGCGGGGGAAACACTCCCTGCGACTAACCCCGCCACCTGATGTGCGCCACGACCAAATGCGCTCGCCTTGGCCCCAGCCCCCCTCCCCCTCGTGGGGAGGGGGCGAAGGCGCACCGACGCCCGCCCTATCCCTCCCCGCTCTGCTGTGGCACGGCCTCGCCGATGGATGCGACCTCCCCCACCGTCACCG
>CAKZIN010000028.1 GCA_936933955.1 uncultured Sphingopyxis sp.
GGCGTAATAGGCATCGATCACCCAGTCGTCGCTGTCCTCCTCCACTTCCCGCGCCACCAATGTCGGCGCGCCGGGCAGTGCCGCGAGAGCCTCATCGTCGTCGAGCAGCGCTTCGGCGCGAGCGCGGGCGATAGGGAGGGTGAGGAGGTGCCCGCTCAAGGGATCAGCGCACGTAGCTGGCGCCGTTGGCGTCGAGGATGGCGCCGGTCATCGACGGCGGTGCATCGAGCGCACACCAACGCGCAATCTCCCCGATTTCCGCCGGGTCGGCGACGCGCCCGAGGGGGATGTCGGCGAGAAGCTTGTCCCCGCCACGGCTCGCCAGATAATCGTCGGCCATTCCCGTCATGGTGAAGCCGGGGCAGATGGCAAAGGCGAGGATCCCTTGCGCCGCATAGCCGCGGGCGATGGTCTTGGTCATCGCGACCATACCGGCCTTGGAGGCCGCATAATGCCAGTGCGAAGGCGAATCGCCGCGGTATGCGGCGCGGCTGGCGATGTTGACGATGCGACCTCCGCTCCCTCGCTGCTTCCACTCGAGGATCGCCCGGCGCGACAGCTCCGCCGCGGCGGTAAGGTTGATTTGCATGGTGCGCGCCCAGCCCGCGCTCCAGGTCGCGTCGTCCGCTTCGATCGGGTTCGCCTCGAACACGCCGGCATTGTTGATGAGCACGTCGACGCGTCCGTCGAGCCGCTCATACGCCTGACGCCAGAGCCGGGCGGGCGCGTCGGGATCGCTCAGATCCGCATCGGCGCTCGACGTCGCAACCAACCGGATATCGTCGCGATCGAGCGCGGCGGCGATCGCCGCACCGATGCCGCGGCTCGCTCCGGTGAGGAGGATGTGGATATTGCTCATCACCTTTCGGACTAGCCTTCGCAACGCTTGGCGTCACCCGTTGAGAACGAACGCAGCCACACAACTTTTTTAGATCGCGCTGGGAACCCTGAGATAGGCAGTGAGTTCTCAATTCGGACGGCGGACAATAGCCCCCGCTTTCGCCGTCCTCGTGTTTGGGCCCGGTTGCGCATCCCCCTTCGCGCGCCGGGCCCAATTTTTTTACGCGGCGGTGGCCTTCTTGGCCTGGCGACGGCGGGTAATTGCGATCACAATCAACGCGCTTTCGTAAAGCAGGCAGAGCGGCACCGCGAGCAGCAGCTGGCTCACCACGTCGGGCGGGGTCGCCACCGCAGCGATGGCGAACGCGCCGACGATGGCATAGCGGCGTCCGGCGCGCAGCTGCTCCAGCGTCACAATCCCGACGCGCTCCAGCAGCAGCAGCAGAATCGGCAACTGAAATGAGATGCCGAACGCGAGCATGAAATTCATGATAAAGTCGAGGTAGTTGCCGACGGCGGGCAGCGCCTCCTGCTGGACGCCGCCGATATTTCCCTCAAACCCAAGCAGGAACTTGAGCGCCACCGGCACCGCTCCGTAGTAAGCGGCGGCTGCGCCGAGGCCGAACAGCAAGGGCGTGGCAACCAGGAACGGCAGCGCGGCGCGCTTTTCGTTGCGGTAGAGTCCGGGCGCCACAAAACGCCAGATTTGCGTCGCGATGACCGGAAAGGCGACCATGAACGCCGCGAACAGCGCGACCTTCACTTCGACGAAGAATGCTTCGAACAGTTGGGTGTAGATCAGGCGCCCCTGACCCGCCGCGAGCAGGGGTTGCACCAGCACCGCAAAAATCGGCCGCGCGAAATAAAGGCAGACGAAAAAGGCGACGCCCAGCGCGGCGAGGCTCCATAGCAGCCGTCGCCGCAGCTCGGTGAGATGTTCGATCAACGGCGCCTTGGTCGAATCGACCGCCGCGCGGTCGGCGTCTTCCGGGCTCAGCGACGGTGCAGGATCGGCGTCGGCCATGTGCGATCAGGGATTGGGCGTTGCGGGAGCGGGCGGCGCGGAAGCAGGCGTTTCGGGTGGAGGCGGGGCGGGGGGCGCCGGAGTAG
>CAKZIN010000029.1 GCA_936933955.1 uncultured Sphingopyxis sp.
TGCACCGCCGGACGCTGTGCCGTGCGCAACGGTGGCGGCGGCGCGCTGGCCCGCGGCGGAGGCACCGCGTTGGCGCAACCGGTGACGATCAGCGCCGCAGCGCTCACCGCCGCGACGGGCAGGGTTTGGAAACGGCGGGCAAAGCGGGGGATCATGCGCACCGGGCTCCTCTAACGCCTCCGCGCGAATCGCGGGGAGGGCAAACTGCGGTTCGCACGATGAACGCCCGCCTAAGCGCGGTGAAACGAGTCCGCGGACGACCAACGACGCGCAACTTGCATTGTCGCGCGCGCCGCGGTTCAACCGGCATCATCCGCCGCGCGCATTCCGGGAGCCTCACCGACATCATGAAAGCCCTTCTTTCGACCGCCGTGGGCGGACCCGACACGCTCGTCATCGGCGAACTGCCCGACCCGGTCGCCGGCGAAGGCGATGTGGTGATCGACGTCCACGCCTGCGCGATAAACTTCCCCGATACGCTGATCATCGAGGATCGCTACCAGTTCAAACCGCCGCGTCCCTTCGCTCCGGGCGGGGAGGTCGCGGGCGTCGTGCGCGCGGTCGGGGCGGGGGTCGATCACCTCCACGTCGGCGATCGCGTCATCGCCGCCTGCGGCAACGGCGGGCTTGCCGAACAGGTCGCGACGCGCGCCGCCAACGCCTATCGCCTGCCCGACGGCGTGCCCTTCGAACAGGGTTCGGCGCTGCTGATGACCTACGGTACGTCGATCCATGCGCTGATCGACCGCGGCCGCCTCAAGGCGGGGGAGACGCTGCTGGTGCTCGGCGCGGCGGGCGGGGTCGGGCTCGCCGCGATCGAGATCGGCAAGGCGCTCGGCGCGCGCGTGATCGGCGCGGTGTCGAGCGAGGAAAAAGCCGCACTCGCGCGGGAGGCGGGGGCCGACGACACGCTCGTCTACCCGCATCAGCCGTTCGACAAGGACGCGTCAAAGGCGCTCGCCGACGCCTTCAAGGCCAAGGTCGGCCCGGGCGGGGCGGACGTCATCTACGACGCGGTCGGCGGCGATTATGCCGAACCCGCGCTGCGCTCGATCGCGTGGGAGGGGCGCTATCTGGTGGTGGGCTTCCCCGCCGGCATCCCGCGGCTGCCGCTCAATCTCACGTTGCTCAAGAGCTGCGACGTGTGCGGGGTGTTCTGGGGCGCCTTTGCGATGCGCGATCCCGCCGCCAATCGCGCGCATATCGCGCAGCTGTTCGACTGGTGGAGCGAAGGGCGCATCCACCCCCGCGTCACCGCCACCTACCCGCTCGAGCGCGCCGGCGACGCCATCGCCGCCCTCGCCAACCGCCGCGCCGCGGGCAAGCTGGTCGTGCAGGTGCGAGAAGGTGCGGGCTAAGGGCCGCGCTTGGGGCCGATGGTGCCGCTTACAGGACTCGAACCTGTGACCCCCGCATTACGAATGCGATGCTCTACCAACTGAGCTAAAGCGGCGTTGGCGGGGCGATTAGCAGCGGCTCCGCGCGCGGGCAAGCGTGGCGCGTCACGAGTTGGGCGAACGCGCCGCTGAGTCTGCGCGAGGCGGCTTAACTGCGTTTTTACCATGCATCCTCCACGGTCGCGGAGAGATTAGGCCGATTGGGACCCGCGCATGGGGATTGAACAGATGTTTCGCCGGGGGGACGGGCAGGCGCCCGATACCGACGCGGTGCTGGCGCGCGGGCTGGGTGAGCGGCGCGCGACCACCTCGGTCGAGCCCGCCCCCGCTGAGGACGCGCCCGGTATCGAGGCACCGCCTGCGATCGGCCAGGACGAGCGGCGCATGCACGTGCGCGCCTATAATCACTGGGCGAAGCTGCTCGACGGACGCAGTTTTCCGGCAATCGCTTCGCTCAACGTCGACGATCTCGGAGACTTCGGCGATCACGCGGTTCTGCTCGATTTCCGGCAGGGGATCGAAAATCCGGCGATCGGTCACCTCGGCGCGGCGATTGCGCGCGAGTGCGAGGCGGAGGGGCCGATCGGGTCCATCGCAGACGTGCCGCGGCGTTCGCTGCTGAGCCGACTCACCGACCATTATCTGCAGATCATCGCCAACCGCGCTCCGATCGGGTTCGAGGCGGAATTCGTCAACGCAACCGGAGCGACGATCCTATACCGCGGCGTGCTGCTGCCCTTTTCCTCCGATGACGACACGATCGACTTCATCCTGGGGGTGATCAACTGGAAGCAGGCCGCGCCGCCCGCGCTCGAAGCGGCGATCGCGGCGGAGATGGCGGCGGCGCAGGACGCTGCGCCGACGCCGCGCCCGGCGATGCCGGTGTGGAGCGATGGACCTTCCGAGCATGAGGGCGATGACGCGGAGGCCGAGGATGGTCGCGAGGTCGCGCTCGCCGACGTCCCCTCCGACACCGACGACGTCGCGATCGGCGATGCGCTGGCCAGCGCGCGGGAGGCGGCGCAGCGTGCCGCATCGGTCAGCGCGCGCGGGCATGCGGCGTTGTATCGTGCGTTGGCGCTGGCGTCGGCGTTCGTCGCCGCGACGCGCGCCGCGCCCGAGGAATATGCCGAGCTGCTCGCCGATAGTGGGATCAAGCCGAACCCGCGCGCGCCGATGACGCCGCTCGCCAAGCTCGTGTTCGGGGCCGATTCGGACAAGACGCGGCTCGCCGAATATGCCGCGGTGCTGGGCTGGGCGGATGCCGAGGCGATCGGTCCACAGCTCGAGGCTCGGCTTGCGGGCGCCAAGGGCGGGGTCAAGGGCCTGCTGCGCGACATTCGCGCGGCGCGCCGTGGTGATGCGCCTGCCGCCGACCCGCTCGACGCGGCGAGGCTCAAGGCGGCGGAGGCGGCGCCACTGGCGCGGCTGCGCGCCATCGACGGCGCGCCCGACACGCCACTCTTCGCGCTGCTTGCCCGGCGCGAGGCGGATGGCACGCTGACCCTGATCCACGCGGCGCCCGACGGCCCCGCCACCGCACCGCTGCTGCGGAGTTTGGCGCGCGGGTGAGGGCGTGGGGGTAAGCGACCCTCACCCTCCCACGCTTCGCGCGGGCCCCTCCCTCTCCCGGTGGGAGAGGGGTCTAACGTCCCTCTCCCACCGGGAGAGGGAAGGAGGCGCGTAGCGCCGGAAGGGTGAGGGTAATCGCCCTCAAGCCTGTCTGCTCACGCGCGCCCGCGTGCCAACGCTCTGTCTGGCCTAGGCGAAACGCGCCACCTGGACCGCCAACTCCGCCGCCAGCGCTGGATCGACGCTGCGTTGGGCATCGCCGGGGTGCCATTCGATCAAGCCGTTGGGGCAATAACGATCATCATCCCAGCCGAGGTGACCGAGCACGGGGTAGAGGCATACGCCCTCGACCGGAACGCCGATGGCACGCGCGGCGGCGACCTCGTCGGCGATGTAGCGCAACCAGCTGGCGCGCTGATCGCCTTCGATGCCGGTTTCGCTGACGAACAGCGGGCGACCGTAGCGGGCGTAGACCTCCGCCAGCACGTCGCGGAACGCGCGACGTGCGGGGTCGCGCCAGTCGAGCGGCGGGCCGCAGTGAATCCACTGATTATTGTGGTAGAAATTCACCCCGACGACATCGAGCAGGGCTTCCTCGCCGCCGATCTGCGGCCACTGGCGACCGGCAATCATGTCGAACGCCTGATATTGCGCCTGATGGTGCCCCTGCGCATGATGCGCTTCGGGCGGGCGCTCGGGCGCGCTGTGCACGACGATAGCCGGTTCGCAGGTGACGAAGCGCGCAGAGGGGACCGCGGCCCGGATCGCGCGCGTCGCGTCGACCGCGATGCGTGCGAGCTGGACCTTCATTTCATGTCCCCGTCCGCGCGCGAAGGGGTTGAGGTAGCCGGCATCGCCCCCGCCCCAGCTTAAAAAACTGATCTCGTTGACGGGGCAGAAGAATGGCGCGCCGTCGGTGCGCTCCGCGATGAAGCGCGCGGTCGCGAGCGCGAAGGCAACCGCTCGCCGCGCGAACTCCGCGCTCCACGGATCGAGGTCGTCTGGCCAGCCGTAGTGGAGGAGGTCCCACAGCACGGTCACGCCGTGGCGGCTGGCGGCGGTGAGTTGGGCCTCCAGGCTCGCAAAGTCGTAGACGCCCGGTGAGGCTTCGATCAGGTGCCAGCGGACGCCGTCGCGCGCGGCGGCGATGCCGTGACGGCGGAGCAGCGCATAATCCTCGTCAGCGCGGGCGTCATGCTCGGTCACCGCGATCATGTCGCGACGTGCGCGATCGGTGTGGCGGCGGTGCGAGGAACATTCGAACCCGCCGAGGAAGAAGCTCGGAAACAGCGACGGTGGCGGGGCCGGGGCATGCGCGTCGGCGACGCACAGGTCGATGAGCGCGCGCCACTGCGGGATCACCGCAGGGATAGCGTAGCTCGCGGCGACATGGCGGCGCAGCGCATCGCCCAGCCGCGCGCGCAGGGGGGCATCGGCGGCGAGCGTCAGCATCGCGCGCGCCACCTCCGCCGGGCTTTCGTGCGGCACGAACAGGCCCGACACGCCGTCCTCAATCTGTTCGAGCGCGCCGTTGTCGGGGGTGGCGATGACCGGCAGCCGCGCCGCGCCGGCTTCGGCGATGACGTGCGGCATGCCTTCCCCGCGCGATAGCCACACGAACATGTCGAGCGCGGAAAGCAGTTCGGGCACGTCGGCGCGATCGCCGAGGAAGCGCAGCCGCGCGCCCAGCCCGCGCTCATTGGCGAGCGCGCGCAGGCTGTCGGCATATTCCGGCATAAACGCATCGGGCCCGCCGATGATCAGGAAGTCGACGTCATCGCGGCGTGCGGCGACGATTGCCGCGGCTTCGATGAAGTCCTGCACGCGCTTTTTGGCGTCGAGCCGCCCGAGCCAGCCCGCGACGATGCGCCCCTCCGCAATGCCCAGCGCGCGGCGGGCGGCCATGCGATCCGCGGCGTCGAACGGGGCGAGGTCGACCATCGACGGGATTTCGAGCGCGTCGCCGGCGCGCTCCGGCATGCGCGACGCCGCGGCGTCGCGGATCGTCGCACACACGCCGACATAGGCGCGCGTGAAATGCTTGGGGCCCGCGAGCGCCTCCGACACCAGCCCGCCATGCTCGATCAGCGGCGGGCGGCGGTGCATCCGTTCGAGCGCCGGATAGACGTCCGCGACATTCTGGCAGGAGATGACGAGGTCATAGCCCGCCATCTTGCCGGTAAGGTAGGTGATCGTGTCCTCGAAACTGAGGTGATATGGGGTGGTGTCGACGTGGACCCCCGCCGCGTGCAGCTGCGCATGCGTCTGGTCGGGCATGCCGTCGCGGCGGAAACAGGCGACGACGTCAATGGTGTAGCGTTCGCGCGGCAGATGTTCGGCGAGCAGCCGCACCTCTGTTTCCTCGCCGCCGACCACCAGCCAGGCGAACACGAACAGGATACGCACCGGCCGCTCCGCCATCCACGCGGGGAGCGTGGTGCGGGCGTGGCGTTCCATCAGCGCGGCGACGTTGAGGTCAGCCGTCCTGCGGGCCATCGCGGACCCAACGGCCGATCCCTCTTCCCCCTCCTCGCGCCGGAATCGATCCGGGGCAGGGCTTTCACTTCGTGACACGGCGGCCCCCAAAGCCTGGCCCCGGATCAAGTCCCGGGCGACGATATTCTGAAGCGGTGCGGCGCGTCAGGCGGCGTCCCCGCCACCCTCACATCCCGCGCTGATAGTCGAACACGACCTGGATGAAATCGGGCCGCTCCGCCACCAGTCGGCGCAGGAAGTCGGGCGCTTCGTCGAACAGCACGACGTGCGTGATGAGCTGGGTCGCGATTTCGCTCCCGCGCTTTTCGAGCAGCTTCACCGTCTCACGCGACAGCCGCGCGCGGTCCCATAGCCGCTCCATGCCGCGCGGCACTCGGCCGATCTGCGCGCATTTGAGGCCGAGGCCATTGTGGTGAAACTCCTCGCCCAGCCGCAGCGGCTCCGCTCCGCCCTGATAGAAGGCGAGGTCGATCACCGTGCCCTGCGCGCGCAGCGCCTGCATCGCGCGGTGCAACGATGCCGCATCGGCGCGGGTCTGGAAGACGAGGTCGGCGCCGCGGCCGTGGCTCGACCCGCCGTGCCAACGGTGCTTGGCGTGGTCAACGGCTTGCTCCTCGGTCATGGCGAGGAGGCCGAGGCTCTCTGCGCGCATGCGGCGGAACGGGTTGGGGTCGGCGATCACCACCTCGCTCGCGCCAGCGTTCTGCGCGAACAGCGCGACGAGGAAGCCGACAATGCCGGCGCCGAACACCAGCACCGGGCGCCCCTCCAGGCTCGCGCCCAGCGTGTGGACGTCGCGCCCGATGAGCTCTGCATCGGCGTGGAGGATGCCGTTGGCGGCGATCGGTCCCATCTGCCCGACGTAGATGCCAAGCCGCGGGTCCATGCCGGCCGGAAGCGGCACGATCAGCTCGAGGTTGGGATCGGCGGTGTGGCCGGACTTGTGCCCCCACATGCCGCCGACGACCTCACCCGCGCGATAGCCCGCGCCATCGGCGACCACGCGCCCGACCTCCATGTAGCCGACGAAGGGCACGGGGTAGTGCATCCCCGCCTCGCCCGCGACGAAGCGCTGGCGCCAGTCGTCCCAGCGGCTGTGGAGATAGGGGTTGGTCCCCTTCATGAAGGTGAGCTCGGTCCCCGCCGAAAAGCCGGAGTAGAGCGTTTCGATCCGCACCTGCCACGGTTCGGGCGGACCCTCGTCATAGCCTGCGAAAAAGGGTTCGCCGGGGCGCTCAAAGCCGAGGCTGCGGATGTCGCGATGCTCGCTCATGCGGCGGCTCGCACGTTGGCGGAGGCGGCCGACGCAAGTTCGATGGCGCGGCCTTCGCGGGCGGAACGGTCGACCGCGTCGGCCACGCGCAGCGTCGCGAGCGCATCGCTGTAGGGGCAGCGGATGCGGTTTTCGCCTCCGCGCACCGCATCGAGGAAGTCGCGATCCTCTCGCCAGACCGGATCGGAGCGGTTGGGGGTCACCGGGCGACCGTGGCCGACGTCGATCATCGCGTCGCGATCGGTAATCTCCGCCGCCACCCCGTCGCCGAACAGGTGCAGCCCCACGCGATGGTTCCAGCCGAGCAGGCACGTCGCGGCGAGGTTGGCGATGGCGCCATCGGCGAACAGCAGGCTCGCGGTCGAGGCGGTCGGCACGTCGAGGTCGGGGAAGGCGTCGCGCTGGCTATATTCCTCGAGCGCATAGACCCGCGTCACGTCGCCCATCAGGTAGCGCGCGAGGTCGAGGAGGTGGGTCGCCTGCTCCGCCATCTGCCCGCCCGACTGCTCACGCCGCCACCACCAGCGCGGCGGCGGCGTCGAATCGAGCCAGTAACCCGAGGCGAGGCGCGGTTTGCGCGTCCCCAGCGCGCCGCGAACATCGTCGAGCACGTCGAGATAGCGCCAGTGATAGCCGACGGCGGTGATCAGCCCCTTGGCCTCCACCGCAGCAGCGATGCGCTCGGCGGTGGGGAGGTCGATGGCGACCGGCTTTTCGACGAAGAACGGGATGCCGTGCGCGATCGCCGCGTCCTCGGGCGCGCCATGCGCAAAGGGCGGTACGCAGATCCACAGCGCGTCGACCTCTCCGCTGGCGCACAGCTCCTCGGCGCTCGCGAACGCCCGCGCGCCGGTGTCGTCGGCGAAGCGAGCGGCGCCGTCGGCGTCGACGTCGGTGACCGCGGTGACCAGAACATCGTCCATCGTTTGCAGCACACCCAGATGGCGACGGGCGATGCCGCCTGCGCCGATGAAGCCGATGCGGGTGGCGGTCATGGTCCGGGGTTCCTTTGCAAGTTCCGCCCAAAGAGCGCGGGTCTGTTGCCGCATACGATCGGCGGTGAAATGTTGCGCATGGCGCGCCCGAGCGGCGCCGGCCTTGGCGGATCGTGCTGGCCCGTCGGCGAGCGCGCCGGCGTCGGCTGCCTCGTCGACTCCTGCCGCGAGTGCGAGTACTGCAC
>CAKZIN010000030.1 GCA_936933955.1 uncultured Sphingopyxis sp.
CGAGCGCGACGGCTCAGCCGTCGCGTGCGCCGGAGCCGCCGGTCGCGCCGACCCGCGCGTTCGACTCGCCGGAACCTGCGCCCGCTCCCAGCGCGCGCTACAGCGACTTCGACGAAGCGGAGGATGAGCTGCTGCTCGACGGTCAGCTCGACGCGCCGACGCCGCCCACCGACGGCGGCGCGCCTCGGCCGGGCTTTGGCTCGCAAGTGGGGTTTGGCGGCGCAGCCTCATCGACAGCGCCTGCAACCGAACCCGCGCAACGCGAGCCCGCCAAGGCCGACGCTCCGAAAGCCGAGCCCGCCAAGCCAGCGGGAGCGACGCTGTTCGAGCGTATGAAGCATCTCTCGCGGCTCGAATCCGGCAAGTCGGGGCCGAGCGACGGCGACGATGACGATCCCGACGGCTTCCCGTCGATGCCGCGCTTCCTCGGTCGTCAAAGCAATCAGTGACGGCGACCAGCGACGTTTGACGCCAAAATGGCGGTGGAGCGCGTCGGGCCGTGGTGACCACCCCGACGCGCTTTGCTACAGCGGTGCGATGATCGTCTCGCCGATGCGCACCCCCCGCGCCCGTTCGTCGCGGTTCGCCGCTCTCCGTATCGCCGCACTGCTCGGTATCGCGAGCCTTTCGACCGCCGCCGCAGCGCAGTTTGCCGCAAGCGACGGCGGTTTGTCGGCGGAGCAGCTGGCGCGTGCCAACGCGCAGGCGCAGCTCGGCTCCGCGCTCCAGCGGGTGGCGACCAACGGCAACGACGGCTTTGCGTTGGCGCAGGCGGGGCGGGCGGCGCTCGCGCTGGGCGACGCGCGCGCGGCATTGGGTTTTCTCGGCCGGGCGGAGCAGCTGCTGCCGCGCGATGCGGGGATCAAGGCAGCGCTCGGCGCGGCGATGGTCCAGCTCGAGGATCCGACGGCGGCGCTGCGTTATTTCGATCAGGCGGCGGCGCTGGGCGGGATCGAGCGGCTGTATCTTGGCGACCGCGGGCTCGCCTACGACCTGCTCGGCGACCAGCGGCGCGCGCAGGGTGACTATGCCGTCGCAATGCAAAGCGCGCCGAGCGCCGAGCTGACGCGGCGTTATGCCTTGTCGCTGGGCATCTCGGGGCAATCCGATGCGGCGGTGCAGATGCTCGCGCCGCTGCTGCGTGCGCAGGATCGCGCAGCTTGGCGTTCGCGCGCGATGATCCTCGCCATGAACGGGCGGCCGGAGGAGGCGCGCCAGATCGCGCGCACGACGATGCCGAGCGAGCTGGCGCAGGGGCTCGATCCCTATTTCGCGCTGATGGACCGGCTGACCCCGCCGCAGCTCGCCGCAGCTTCGCACTTCGGGCGCTTCCCGAACTACGACGTGCTGCGCGCGCAGCCTTCGAGGGCGGAGGCGGTGCGCATGGCGAGCGCCACGTCGGCGGCGACTCCGGCGCGAACCGCGGCGGCCAGCAGCAGCCGCGACCGTTCGCGCTCGCGGTCGAGCTCGCGTGTGAGTGCAGCCGACCGTTTCGAGGCGAGCCGTGGCACGGCGCGTGAACGGAGCGTCGCAACCGCGACGCCTTCGCCGAGCCCCGCTGCCGCCCCGACTCCTGCGCCCGCGCCCGCCCCCGTCCGTGTTGCGGTCGCGAGCCCGCCGCCCATCCCCGCGCCCAGCTACGCGGCGCCGGTCGCGTCGCCGAGGGTATCGGTGACGCCGCGCCCCGCTCCCGAACCGATCGCGCCCGCAGCCTCCTCTCCGACTGCCGCGCCAGGTCGCCTGCTCGAGCCTGCACCCTCGCCGTCCGTCGCTCCCGCGCCGGTGCGCGTCGCGGCGTTGCCGCCGTCGAGCGTTCCGAGCGCGAGCCCGTCCGCGACCTTTGCGTTGCCGCCAGCACAGCCCCCCGCGCCCGCGCCGGTCGCCACCGCAATTCCTGCGCCGACGGTCGCGGCGGTGGTGCCTCCGCCGAGCGTCCAGCCCGCCGCTCCGACTGCCAACACGACGGTCGTCGCTGGCTGGAACCTGGGCGATGTCGTCAACTCGCTGACCGTTACCGCTGAGGAGCAGGCGCGCGGCTCGCACGGGCTCACCGCCGCCGAGTTGCAGGGCATCGCCGACGATCGCCGCCGCCAGCAACAGGCGGAGGCGGCGGAGCGCCGTCGTCGCCAGCAGGCCGAAGCCGCCGCCAATCGTGCCCGCGCTGCGGAAGCCGAACGTGCGCGCGTCGCCGAAGCCGAAGCCGCGCGCGAACGTGCCGAGGCGGAGGCCAAGGCACGCGAGGAGGCGGAGAACCGCCGCCGCCACCCCGCACGCACCTGGGTGCAGATCGCGACCGGCAACGACGCCGCCCGCCTCGCCAGCGACTGTGCGCGCCTGCGCCGCGAACATAGCGCGGCGTGGGACGGCCAGAGCTGCGCCACCGCCGAATGGGGTCGCACTCGCCGCCTGGTCGTCGGTCCGTTCCGTAACGCCGCCGCCGCGCGCACCTGGGAGCGCGCCTACAAGGCGGCGGGCGGCAACGCCTTCGTTTGGAACAGCGGCGTCGGTGAGGAGGTGACGCCGGTCGGGCGGCGGTGAGCGGCCCGCTCTCGCACATCGCCAGTCGTCCTTCGGACAGCCGCGGGCGGCTCCATCCCGAACGGTCGGAGACCCGCGGCCCGCGCGACGCCTTTCAGCGCGACCGCGACCGCATCGTCCATTCGATCGCCTTCCGTCGCCTGCGCCACAAGACGCAGGTGTTCATCGCGCCCGATGGCGATCACTATCGCGTCCGCCTGACCCACAGCATCGAGGTCGCGCAGATCGGGCGCAGCATGGCGCGCGCGCTGGGCCTCAACGAGGATCTGACCGAGGCGCTGTGCCTCGCCCACGATATCGGGCATCCGCCCTTTGGCCACGCGGGGGAGGACGCGCTCGAGGCGTGTCTCGCGCCGTTCGGCGGCTTCGATCACAATGCGCACACGCTGCGGGTGCTGACCCGCCTCGAAAGCCCCTATCCGCGCTTCGACGGGCTCAACCTTACGTGGGAGACGCTGGAGGGGCTCGCCAAGCACAACGGTCCGATCACCGCGCCGACCTGGGCGATGCGTGAGGTCGACGCGGCATTCCCGCTCGACCTCTCCACCCACGCGTCGGCGGAGGCGCAGGTGGCGGCGATCGCCGATGACATCGCCTACGATAATCACGACATCGACGATGGCATTCGTGCGGGGCTGCTCGACCTCGAAACGCTGCTCGACCAGCCGATGATCGCGCGGGCCTATGCCGAGGTGAGCGCGGACTACCCCGACGTATCGCGCGCGCGGCGCCTGCGCGAACTGGTGCGGCGACAGATCGGGACGATGGTCACCGACGTGCTCCAGGCGAGCGTCGAACGCGCAGGCGCGATGGGTCTGACGAACGTCGCAGACGTACGCGCGGCGGGCGCCGCAGTGGTCGGCTTCTCGGACGCGATGGCGCTGGCGGAGCGTGACCTTAAACGCTTTATGTACCGCTCGCTTTACCATCACCCGGGCCAGATCGCGGCGGCGGACGCGGCGCGCGAGGTGGTGACGCAGCTGTTCGCCGCCTACGCCCACGACCCGCGCGCGATGGGCGGCGAATGGCGCGAAGGCTGCCCTGCGGACGACACGGCAAAGGCGCGCCACGTCGCCGACTATATCGCCGGCATGACCGACCGCTTCGCCATCCAGGCGCTGGCAAAGCTCCACGGCCGTGACGCGGTGCCGGAGGCGTTGGCGCACGTTTGAGCCTCCACGTGCTCCTGCGAAAGCAGGGGCCCAGGGCGATTTAGCAATGCCCTATGACGCCCTAGGCTCCTGCTTTCGCAGGAGCATAGGGGCTGTGTCGCCCACGCGCTCCCCCGCACACCGTAGTTGACTTGGCCTGCTGCGCACCGCATCGGGCAGACGTCCGTCGGAACCGCGCGCAGGTGCGGATTCGGCGTGCGCCGCGGGAGAAGGTGGGGCAACCCGCCGCCGAAGGAGCAACCGCCCCGGAATCTCTCAGGTCACCGGACCGCGGCGTTGCGAGTGGACACTCTGGAAAGCGGGCGCTGGCCGACCGGCCGCCGCTCCACCGAAGGGGTAAGGGCGCGGGACCACCGCTCCTCAAAGCTCTCAGGTGCCGAGGACAGAGGGGGCAGGGCGATGTCAGGGGGCGGTGCGCCTCCGCGCGCCTTGCCGACCCGAAGCCGATGGGAGTGCCAGCGTGACCGACCTCATCCAGGAAGAGCCCGAGTTCGAGGAGCGCGGCCCCGAAGCGCTGCCGCTCGATGCCTGGCATCGTGCCCAGGGCGCGCGCATGGTCGAGTTCGCGGGCTATGAAATGCCGATCCAGTACGACGGGATCATGGCCGAGCATCAGTGGACGCGTGAGCACGCCGGGCTGTTCGATGTCAGCCACATGGGTCAGCTGCTGGTCGACGGCGAGGGCGCTGCGGCGGCGCTCGAAACGCTGCTGCCGGGCGACATCGCGGGCCTCAAGCCCGGGCGCATCCGCTATTCGCTGCTGCTCGATGAGAATGGCGGCATTCTCGACGATCTGATGGTGACCAACGTCACCGGCGAGGGCGCGGCGGCACGCTATTATGTCGTCGTCAACGGCGCGACCAAGTGGGATGATATCGCCCATCTGCGCGAGCATCTCCCCGATGAGATCACGCTGACGCACCTCGACGAACAGGCGCTGCTGGCGTTGCAGGGGCCCGAGGCGGCGGCGGCGCTCGACGCGATCTTCCCCGGCGTGTCGGGGGAACTCGTGTTCATGCAGGGCACCTCGCGCAGCTGGGAGGGCGTCGAGATCGGCATCGGGCGGTCGGGCTACACCGGCGAAGACGGGTTCGAGCTGTCGGTCCCGGCAAGCCATGTCGAGCGCCTTGCGGACGCGCTGGTCGCGCTGCCGCAGGTCAAGCCGATCGGCCTCGGCGCGCGCGATTCGTTGCGGCTTGAGGCGGGGCTGCCGCTCTACGGTCACGATCTGTCGCCGGAAACGACGCCGGTCGTCGCCGACCTCGGCTTCGCGCTGTCCAAGCGCCGCCGCGAAGAGGGGGGCTTCCCCGGTGCGGCCCGCATTCTCGCCGAACATTCGGGCGGCGCTGCCCAAAAGCGCGTTGGGTTGATCGTGGAAGGCCGCCAGCCGGTGCGCGAAGGCGCCATCGTGCGCGGCGACGACGGGGCGGAGATCGGCCGCGTCACATCCGGCGGGTTCGCTCCGACGCTCGGTGCGCCGATCGCGATGGCTTATGTCCCCGCCGCGCTGGCCGCGCCGGGAACCGTCGTGACGCTCGAGCAGCGGGGCAAGCCGCACCGCGCGACGGTGACGCCGATGCCATTCGTTCCTCATAATTATGTCCGCCAGGGAGGCAGCAAATGACCCGCTATTTCACCCAGGAACATGAATGGCTCGACGTCGAGGGTGACACCGCCACCGTCGGCATCACCGACTATGCGCAGAGCCAGCTCGGCGACGTCGTGTTCGTCGAAGTCCCCAGCGCGGGCACGCAGGTGAGCAAGGGCGGCGACGCCGCGGTGGTCGAATCGGTCAAGGCCGCGTCCGACGTCTACGCCCCCGTCTCGGGCGAAGTGACCGAAGGCAACGCCGCGCTCGAAGGCGAACCGAGCCTCGTCAACAGCGCCGCCGAAAGCGACGGCTGGTTCTTCCGCATGAAGCTCACCGACACGAGCGAGCTCGACGGGCTGATGGACGACGCCGCCTACCGCGACTTCTGCGCGAACCTCTGACGAAAGACTGGGCCTGACGATGCGCTACCTGCCGCTGTCCGACACCGACCGCGCCGCGATGTTGGATGCGGTGGGGGCGTCGCAGATCGACGATCTGTTCGTCGACATCCCCGCCGACCTCCGCCTTTCCGGCCCAATCGAGGGGCTGCCGCACCACGCCTCCGAGCTGTCGGTCGAGCGGCAGATGAAGTCGATGGCGGCGAAGAACATGGTCGCGGGGGAGGTGCCCTTTTTCCTGGGTGCGGGGGCGTATCGGCATCATGTGCCGGCGAGCGTCGATCATCTCATCCAGCGCGGCGAATTCCTCACCGCCTACACGCCGTACCAACCCGAAATCGCGCAGGGCACGTTGCAGGTTTTGTTCGAATTTCAGAGCCAGGTCGCGGCGCTGTTCGGCTGCGATGTCGCCAACGCGTCGATGTACGACGGCTCGACCGCGACGTGGGAAGCGGTGGTGATGGCGCGCCGCGTCACGAAGCGCAGCAAGGCGATGTTCGCCGACGGTGTGCACCCGCACTATGTCGCGGTGGCGCAGACAATGGCGCGCTACACCGAGGATAGCGTCGAGACGAGCGCACCGAAGCTCGAGGCGGACCCCGACCTCGCCAGCCTCGCCGCGCGGATCGACGATCAGACCAGCTGCGTCGTCGTACAATATCCCGACATCCTCGGCCGCGTCGCCGACCTTCGCCCGCTCGCCGAAGCCGCGCATGCCAAGGGCGCGTTGCTGGTCGCGGTGGTGACCGAGCCGGTCGCGCTGGGCCTGATCGAGGCGCCGGGCGCGATGGGCGCGGACATCGTCGTTGGCGAAGGGCAGAGCCTGGGCGTCGGGCTCCAATTCGGCGGGCCTTACGTCGGCCTGTTCGCCTGCTCCGAAAAGCTGGTGCGGCAAATGCCGGGGCGGCTGTGCGGAGAGACGGTCGACGCTGACGGCACGCGCGGTTTCGTGCTGACGCTTTCCACGCGCGAGCAGCACATCCGCCGCGAAAAGGCGACGTCGAACATCTGCACCAACAGCGGGCTGTGCGCGCTGGCGTTCTCGATCCACATGACCCTGCTCGGCGACGCGGGCCTGACGCGGCTGGCGGAGATCAACCACGCCCGCGCCGTGACCGTGGCGGAGCGGCTGGCGAAGCTGCCCGGCGTGACGCTGGTCAACGATCATTTCTTCAACGAATTTACGCTCGACCTCGGGCGCGAAGCGCGGCCGCTGGTGCGCGCGTTGGCGGACAAGGGCGTGCTCGGCGGAGTGTCGCTCGGCCGGCTCTACCCGGGCGAGGCCGCACTCGAAAACGGGCTGCTGGTTGCGGTGACGGAGACGGTAACCGACGCGGATATCGACGCGCTCGAAGGCGCGCTCAAGGAGGTGCTGGCATGAACATGAACCCCTCCGGCTGGCGCCCCGAAATGGGCGAGGGCAGCGGCACCGACGCCAGTGGCCGCCCGGCGACACACAGCGGCAATCGCGCGCTGATGCTGGAAGAGCCGCTGATCTTCGAGATCGGCTCGGCCGAGCGCACGGGGGTCGATTTCACCGACTTCGCCGACGCCGACACGCCCGCATCGCGGCTCCCCACGGCGCTGCGGCGCACCAAGCCGACCGGCCTCCCCGGGCTCAGCGAGCCGGAAACGGTGCGCCACTACACCCGCCTCAGTCGGCAGAATTACGGCATCGACCTCGGCCTGTTCCCGCTGGGCTCGTGCACGATGAAGCATAATCCCCGGCTCAACGAGCGCATGGCGCGGCTGCCGGGCTTTGCCGACATCCACCCTCTGCAACCGCAATCGACGGTGCAGGGCGCGCTGGAGGTCATCAACGAACTCGCGCACTGGCTGATCGCGCTGACCGGCATGCACGGCGTCGCGATGACGCCAAAGGCCGGCGCGCATGGCGAGCTGTGCGGCATCCTGTGCATCAAGGCGGCGCTGGAAGATCGGGGCGATACGCAGCGCAACGTCATCCTCGTGCCGTCGAGCGCGCATGGCACGAACCCCGCCACCGCTGCCTTTGCGGGCTTCAAGGTGGAGGACATCCCCGCCACCGCCGATGGCCGTGTCGACGTGGCCGCGCTCACCGCGCGGCTCGGACCCGATGTTGCGGGGGTAATGATCACCAACCCCAACACCTGCGGCCTGTTCGAGCGCGAGTTCAAGACGATGGCCGACGCGGTCCACGCGGCGGGCGGCTACGTCTATTGCGACGGCGCCAACTTCAACGCGATCCTCGGGAAAGTGCGCCCCGGCGGCCTCGGCGTCGATGCGATGCACATCAACCTCCACAAGACCTTCTCCACCCCGCACGGTGGCGGCGGGCCGGGGTCGGGGCCAGTGGTGCTGTCCGAGGCGCTGAGCCGCTACGCCCCGCTCCCCTACACCGCACGCACCAAGGACGGCGTGGTTCACCTGGTCGAAGAAGAGGATGCCGACGCGTTCGCGCGCGAGCATTTCGGTGAGGCGCACAAAAGCTTCGGCCGCATGTGCGCCTTCCACGGCCAGATGGGCATGTACACGCGCGCGCTGACCTACATCCTTAGCCATGGCGCGGACGGGTTGAAGCAGGTGGCCGAGGACGCGGTGCTCAACGCCAACTACGTGCTGCGCGGCATGGAGGATTTGCTCGAAGCGCCGTTCGGTGGGTCGGGCCCGTGCATGCACGAAGCGCTGTTCAGCGATAAGGGCCTCGCGCAAGGCTTTTCGACACTCGACATCGCCAAGGGGCTGATCGACGAGGGCTATCACCCGATGACGGTCTATTTCCCGCTGGTGGTGCACGGCGCAATGCTGGTCGAACCGACCGAGACCGAGAGCAAGGCGGACCTCGACAAGTTTATCGGCGCGTTCCGTTCGGTCGTGGCGCGCGCGAAGAACGGCGAGGAAGCCCTCAAATCTGCGCCACACCACGCCCCGCGCCGCCGCCTCGACGAAACGCTCGCCGCGCGCAAGCCGAAGCTGGGCTGGCGCGAGGAAGTGGCAGCGGCGGGCGAACCCGCGCCGAGCGAGCAGGGCGGGCGCTAGGGCTTCGCGCTACAGCCAGCGGCGGACGCGGCGCCGATAGTCGGCGTAGCGTTCGCCGAGGGTGCGGCGGAGGTAGCGCTCTTCGGCGACGATGACGGTGCGGTCGATGATCGCCGCCGCCAAAATTGCGCCAACCGCCACCCAGATGCTGCCGAACCACGCCGCGATGGCGAGCGAGACGAGGAGCATGCCGAGGTACATTGGGTTGCGCGTAAAGCGGTAGGGGCCTTCCTCGACCATCGCGCGCGTCGGCGTCCATGGCTCTGGATTCTCGCCCAACCGACGAAACCCCAGCAACGACGCGCCGTTCAGCCAAAGTCCGGCGAGGCCGAGTGGCAGCGCGGCGTAGTGCCAGGTGCCGAGGTCGTCGCGCGCCCAGCCGGTCAGGCGGTGCGTCGCAAAACCGAGCAGCACGAACCCCGCGAACACCAACGGCGGGGGAAAGCGGACGTGCGGATGATCGCGCTCGGGAGGGTCGGCCATGACGCGAGCCTAGCGACGGAGCGCGGGACCCGCCACTTGCTTCACCCGGATTTGGTCATGACATAGACGCCGACCGCGATGACGGCGGCTGCGAACAGCCGTTCGAGGAGGGCCTTGCGCCCCGCCATGACGCGACCGAGCGCGATGCCGCCGGCCGCTCCCGCGAGGCCGCCTACCACCAGCAGGCCGGTCAGCGGCCAGTCGACCAGCCCCGATAGCGCGTAGGAGAGTGCGGTGGTGAGGCCGAGTGCGCCGACCACCACCAGCGAACTTCCCACCGCGTTGCGCATCGGCATGGCGGTGGCGAACAGCAGGCCGGGGACGATCAGAAACCCGCCGCCGATCCCGAAGAACCCCGCGGCGAGGCCGACGACGAAGCCGGTCGGGATCAGCCGGGGCAGCAGCGCCCGGGCGGTGTCGCGGGTGAGCGTCACCTCCCGCCCCTCCGCGTCCTTGCGCCCACGCAGCATGAGGATGCCGACGCCGATCATCAGCGCGCCGAACAGCATCAGCAGCCGCTGGCCGTCGAACGCCTTGCCAAGCTCCGCGCCCAGCGCTGCGCCGATCACTCCGGCGGCGGCGAAGACCAGCGCCGAGCGCCAGCGCACCGTTCCGGCACGGGCGTGTCCCGCCAGCCCTGAGAGCGCGTTGACCCCGACCGCGACCGCTGCGGTGCCGATCGCCGCGTGCGGGGAGGCGACCCCGACGACGTAGACCAGCAGCGGCACGGCGAGGATCGAGCCTCCCCCGCCGACGAGGCCGAGGATGCCGCCGATCAGCGCGCCCGAAAGCAGCGCGGCGGCGATGGTCGAGGGGTCCACGCCTTAACTCAGGCCGCCAGCGCGGCGCGGTTCCACGGCATCTGCCGCAACAAAATCGCCATGCCGCACCAGCCGGTCGCTCCGGCAAAGGTGAGGCCGGCGCCCACGAAACCCGACAGCAGCGCGAAACGCGGATCGACCGTCAGCGCGAGCAGCACGCCGAGCAGGATCAGGCTCCCGGCGACAAGGTGCACCTGGCGGATGATCTCGATCGGCTGGCTCGCGTCCTTGTGGGTGGCGAGGCCCGCCTTGCGCCAAGCGTCGAGCCCGCCTTCGAGCATGTAGCAATCCGCCTGCGCCGCCGCGCCGCGCAGCGCGTGAAGCTCGACGGTTCGGACTTCGACCGGCTGCTCGCCGATGGGGAGACGCTGGCGATGGGCGAGCTCGAGTTTCGCGTCATGCACGTCCCCGGCCACACCCCGGCGGACGTCGCCTATGTCGTCGGCGACGTCGCGTTCGTCGGCGATACGCTGTTCATGCCCGACTATGGCACCGCGCGCGCGGACTTTCCCGGCGGCGATGCGCGCACGCTCTATCGCTCGATCCGTCGGGTGCTCGAGTTGCCGGCGGAGACGCGGCTGTTCATGTGCCACGACTACAAGGCGCCCGGCCGCGACGACTATCGCTGGGAGACCACCGTCGCCGAACAGCGCGCGAAGTCGGTGCATGTCCACGACGGCGTCAGCGAGGACGAGTTCGTCGCCATGCGCGAGGCGCGCGACGCGACGCTAGCGGTGCCGAAGCTGCTGCTCCCGTCGATCCAGGTCAACATTCGCGCGGGCCGCTTTCCGCCCGCCGAAGCCAACGGCGTCCACTACCTCCGCGTGCCCGTCAAAATGCGCGCGAATGTGGCGGAGGCAATGTCGTAACGCGCCCGTAACGATGGCGGGATAGATGGATTTTTGGTGTGAACTTAGCCTGAACTTCCAGCCCGTCCGCGCTCCCGCCAGAGGATCAGCAGACCGCTCAAAATGATCAGCGGCGCGCCCAACAGCGTGGTGCTGGCCGGGAGGGTGGCGAAGGTGATCCAGCCGAGTAGACTCGCCCACAGAAGCGAGCTGTAGTCCATCGGCAGCACCACCGCGACCGGGGCCAGCCGCAGCGCCGACGTAAGCAGGATCTGCGCCACGCCCCCCGCCATCGCCATGGCGAGGAGCAGGCCAAATGTGCCCGCATCATGCGCTCGCCCGAACAAGAGCATCGCAGGGGTGAGCGGGATCATCGAGAGGAGCGTGAACCAGAACACCGTGCGCGTGGCGGGCTCGGTCGCGCCCAGCTGGCGGATGAGGATGGTGACCGCTGCGGTCATCGCCGCGCCCGCCAGCGCGACTGCCGCGCCCCCCGCGTGCCCGGTGAGCGCCGCTCCGCTCGGGTCGACGAGGATGATCGTGCCGACAAGGCCCAGCGCGATCGCGCTCCACCGCCACGGCCCCACGCGCTCGCCCAGGAACAGCGTCGCGGCGAGCGTCGCGAACAGCGGCACGGTGAACCCGATCGCGGTCGCTTCCGCCAGCGGCAGCATCGCCATCCCCGCGAAATTGAGCGTCATCGCGATCAGCCCCACCACCATCCGCGATGCGTGGAGGCGGATGCGGTCGGTACGCAGGCTCGCCAGCCCGCCACCCAGCATCGCCCAACCGACGATCAGCGGCAGCGCGAACAGCTGCCGGTAGAAGACGGACTCGACCGCATGCACTCCCCGCGCCGCCGCGAGCTTCACGAGGGTGAACATCAGCGACAACGCCGCCGCCGCCCCCAACCGCAACAGGATCGCAAGCAGCGGCCGGTGCTGGACGTGAGGCGCGGCGGGCATACGCGGCGCTGTGGACGATGCACCGCTTGCCGTCGAGCGGGGAGCGGTCTTAGGCGCGCCCTCGATATGTTACGGCGAAGGCGGCAGCGTTGCCGGGCGGGGGGCCCTCCCCCACGCGTGTGACGACATCGATCACCGACCGGTGCTCCGGTCCGCGCCGAAAAACCGGTGGGACCAGTTACTCCGGCTTGACGAACAGCAGCGTCATGCGGTCGCTCTCGCCGATCGCGCGCCAGCGGTTGCGTTCGCCGTCGTCGGCGGCGCCGCGAAGCACCGGGGGGAGCGTCCATACGCCGCGCGGATGGTCGGCGGTGTCGCGGGGGTTGGCGTTGACCTCGCTCTCGGCGACCAGGCGGAAGCCCGCCGCCTGCGCCAGCCGCACCACGGTCGAGCGCTTGACGTAGCCGCTGGTGCGCTCCTGCTCGGTGGGGCGGCTTTCGGGCAGGCGATGGTCGACCACGCCGAACCGCCCGCCCGGTTTGAGCATGGTGTAGGCTTGGGCGAAGGCATCGGCGGTCGCGCCCTCGCCGCGCATCAGGAAATTATGGACGTTGCGAAAGGTCAGCACGACATCGGCGCTGCTAGGCGCGACCCCGGGGTTGGCGCTGCCGGCGGCGCGCGGAAACTCGGCGTAGGCGACGTGGCCCGGGTTGCCGAGCGCCTCGCCCGCGCGACGGGCTCCGGCAAGGCCCGCTCCCCAGGCGCCCGCCGCGGTATACCGTCCGCCGCGCGAGGTGAGGGGGATCAGGATTTCGCTATACCAGCCGCCGCCCGGGACCAGCTCCACGACGTGGTCGGTCGGTCGAACGCCAAAGAAAGCGAGCGTCTCGACCGGATGGCGCCACATGTCGCGCTCGCGGTTGGCGGCGCTGCGGGTGGGCGCGGCGACCGCCGACGCGATCGCGGCGCGCTCGACGGTGCTGAGCGTCGCGGGACGCGCCGCACCCCCTTCGACCGGCGCACATGCGCCGAGGGCGAGGGCGGTGGTGGCCATGATCAGCACGCGCATCGGGTTATCCTGGATCGTTGAACTTCAGCCATCAGTGCGGCGGCAGGCCCAGCGATGCAAGCGAGCTCACTTTGCCATCGCGCGAACGTCGCCCTAGGATGCGGCGATGGGCATCACGCATCCAGCCTGGGCGGCCGCGATTGGCGGTGCGGCGCTGACGATCGTCGCGACTATCATGGACCGGCGCAGAGGGCGGCGGCAGCGGCTCGACAATGTCGGCTTCATGCCGTGGGCAGGGCTGGCGCTGCTGGGAATCGGCGTCGCACTCTACGGCGCGGCGTTCGCGATCAGGGGGATGTGACGATGTTGCTCGACCGGCGGATGTTTCTGGCGTCGAGCCTTGCGCTCGCAGGGTGCGCGATGGCGCCCCGGGCGAGGGTCGCGGCGATTACGATGCCGGTGGACCCCGCCGCCACCGCAGCGCCCGACCTGGTGGAGCTGGCGCGAGCGGTCCCAGGGCTGCGCTTCGACGTGCGCTACGCCACCGCCAACAACTTCATGCGCCGCCAGCTCTACCCGACGGGGGCGCGGCTGATGGCGCAGCGTCCCGTCGCGGCCGCGCTCGCGCAGGCGCAGGTGGCGGCGGAGCGCGACGGCTACGGCCTGCTCGTGTTCGACGCCTATCGCCCGTGGCGCGTCACCAAGATGATGTGGGACGAGACGCCCGAAAGCGAGCGCGAGTTCGTTGCCAATCCGGCCACCGGATCGCGTCACAATCGCGGCTGCGCGATCGACGTGTCGCTCCATCGTGGCGGGGTGGAGGTGGCGATGCCCAGCCCCTACGATGATTTCACGCAGGCCGCCTATCGCAACTTCACCGGCGGCACCGAGCAGCAGCGCGCCGAGCGGGCTCGGCTCGAGCGCTACATGACCGACGCTGGCTTCGTCGGGCTCGCCAACGAATGGTGGCACTTCGATTGGGCCGGCTGGCGGCAGTATCCGATCCTCGACGTGCCGCTGCGAGGGAGTTGAGGTGCGGGGCGACCCCGCCCTGTGCTAGGCTGAGCGCATGGCCACCACGCACCCCCAGCGCCCCGCCGACGCCCATGAACACGCCGCCGCGATGCGCGAGCGCAAGCGCGCCGAAGCTGAGGCGGTCGGGGTCGACGCGGCCTACATCGCGACGCTGGTCGACAGCTTCTACGCGCGCATTCGCGACGATGCCGTGCTTGGCCCGATCTTTGCGGAGCGCATCCACGACTGGCCCGTGCACCTTGAGCAGATGAAGCGCTTCTGGCGCTCGATCCTGCACAACAGCGGGGAATTCACCGGCAGCCCGATGCGCAAGCACATCGCGATTCCCAGGCTAGACGCATCGCACTTCGCGCACTGGCTCGAGCTCTTCTACGCGACGCTGCGCGACATCGAACCCGATGCCCGCGCGAGCGAGCTGGTGGCGGGGCGGGCGAGGGCGATTGCCGACAGCCTGCTGACCGGCATCGCCATTCAGCGCGAGGGGATCACCGGCGCGCGGGCAGGCGAGGGCCTGCCCCAGCTCGCCTAGAGGCACGCCTCCAGGAACGGCTGGTCGAACCCGAACATGCGCGCCTTTTCAAGCGTGTAGGGACGCATCCCGAGCGCGCGGTATTCGCCGATGATGCGACCGTCCTTGTCCTCGTCGAGATATTCGAACTTGAACAGCTCCTGCGTGACGATGACGTCGCCTTCCATGCCGATCACCTCGGTCACCGAAGTGACGCGGCGCGAACCGTCGCGCAGGCGCTTGATTTGGACGATCAGGTCGACCGAGTCCGCGATCTGACGACTGATCGCTTCCTTCGGGATCTTGATGTCGCCCATCAGGATCATGTTCTCCATACGCCCCAGGCACTCACGCGGACTGTTGGCGTGGAGCGTACACATCGACCCGTCGTGGCCGGTATTCATCGCGGCGAGCAGGTCGAAACATTCCTGCCCGCGGATTTCGCCGAGGATGATGCGGTCGGGGCGCATACGCAGCGCGTTCTTGACGAGGTCGCCAATGGTGATCGCGCCCTGACCTTCGAGGTTGGGCGGGCGCGTTTCGAGCGGCAGCCAGTGCGGCTGCTGCAGACGAAGCTCGGCCGCGTCCTCGATGGTGATGACGCGCTCGCCGGGGTCGATCATCTTGGACAGCGCGTTGAGCATCGTGGTCTTACCCGAGCCCGTGCCGCCCGAAATGACGATGTTCATGCGGCAAGCGCCCGCGATCTTAAGCGCGGTGCACATCTTGTTCGACATCGCGTTCCAGTCGCGCAGCATGTCGAGCGTGATCGGTTTCGCGGAAAACTTACGGATGGAGATGGCGGTGCCGCGCAGCGACAGCGGCGGCACGATGACGTTGACGCGGCTCCCGTCCTTTAGCCGCGCGTCGGCCAGCGGGGTGGTCTGATCGACGCGGCGACCGACCTGGTTCACGATCCGCTGCGCGATCTGGAAGAGATGCTCCTCGTCGCGGAAGACCACCCCGGAAAGCGTCAGCTTGCCCTTCTTTTCGATGTAGGTCTGGTCTGGGCCGTTGATCATGATGTCGCTGACGTCGGCATCGTTGAGCAGCTCCTCGAGCGGCCCAAACCCGAGGAGCTCGTCGACCAGCACCTTTTCGAGCGCGAACTGTTCGCGCCGGTTGAGCGTGATCTTGAGCTCCGCCAGCACCTCGAGGATGATCGGGCGGAATTCTTCGGTCAGCTCGTCCTTGCTGAGCGTCGCCGCGGCTTCGGGATCGACCCGTTCGAGCAGGCGCGGCAGCACCTGTTCCTTGATCTTGTGGACGCTCTGCTCGAACCCCTGCGGCGCGGCGAGGTCGCTGTGATCCGCCGACATGCGCTCGTTGAGGCGAGCCATCGCCTCTTCGGGAGAGTTGGGTCGCGCCGTCCCGGGGCTCGCGCTCTGCGCGGCCGCAGCGATCGCGGCGGGGTTGATCGGCGGGAACTGCCCGCCCCCCTCCTCGCGCACGGGACCCCCGCCCTGCATGGGGCGAGCCACGCCAAAGGCAGGGCGGTTGCCGCCAAGCCCCGGCTTGCGTCCGAATGCACTCATGACTGTCTGATCCTCGGTCATCGCGGCAAGACTGTGAGCGCTCGCCCAGCCGTGCAAATCGCACAACAGGGTGAAATTTGTCTTAAGTGCTGGCAGGGCCGCAGAGGCCTGGCTGACACGCCGGGACATAGGCATCCTGCGTTTCTCTGCCCGCTCCCGTTCTACCCCTCGGTGCTTGCCATCGCACGGTTGACGGGATTTTAACCCTACATTCGTACCCGCTGGGTCATGGAAAGAGTGCTGCGCTCGACACGTTTCGCGTCTTCGATAGATGCCCGCGAAAAGCTGGTCGCCAATTTGCTAGGCTTTCTCATTGGCGTCGGACTGCCCGTCGCTGCGGCGATACTTTATCCGACCTACATGCACCGAATGGCCGACCCGTTCTGGGAATGGACGCGCCTGCAAGAACTGCCGTTCGTATTGGCCGAGCTGTGCGTGATTTTGTGGGCCATGGCGAGAGGCTTTCGCATCGGTGCAGTGCTGGCACGTTTAGACCGGAATACGACGTTTGCCTTGGCTCTCTTCATGGTCGGTCTGTTCGCGAGCACGTTGTTTGTCTCGAAAGTCCCGGCGACCTCGATCGTCATTTCAGTCAGCGTCGTCATCCACATGCTGTTCGGCTGCGCGGTTTTCCACCTCGTCGATCGACGTTGCGAGCGAACGCCGACGGTGATTGCGTTCTGGTTGGGCCTCGGTCTGATGGTTCTCAGCGCACTGACGGCGTGGCGTTTCCTCCTGCCCCCACCAGCCGATCAAGTCTTGGGCGGAGCTATCGAATGGCCGTCGGCCCTGCCGGGATTTATCAGCGTCCGGCATTTCGGATCCTGGACTGGCGCGATTGCTGCACTGTTCGCCAGCCACATTCTAACGCGCCGAGTGCAGGGACGGATCGACTGGCACGACGGGTTTTTCCTGCTCGCCATCGGGATGACGATCTGGTCCGGAACTCGCGCCGCCATTCTTGCGATCATGTTCGCGTGCGTCATCCAGCTTATCGCCCAGCGGAGACTGCCGTCGCTCCATACAGTCGGGCGGTTGTCCATCCTTACCGGAGCAGCCGCGAGCTTCGCCTGGCTACTTATTCCGTACGGCGATCAGACATTTATGCTGTTTGGTTCAGCAGCCGAATATTCAACTGTCTCCTTCGCAGCCTCGGGACGGATGGAGCTCTGGGCGGCAACCTTTGATCGCTGGACCGCTGCGCCGCTTCTCGGCTGGGGTTCCGGCTCTACGTTCTGGGAGGTGTTCATCGGGTGGCCGCACACGCAGCCGCACAACTTCCTCCTGCAGTTCTTGATCAGCTGGGGGATTGTCGGCGCGGTCGGCGCGCTTTGGCTGCTAGCGCGCCTAATCTTGCAAGCGCATCGCTCGGCTTTGGCAAGTGACGCCCAGTTGTGGCCGCTTCTGACCTGCGCCAACAGTCTGATCGCGATGGCAGGGTTGGAGGGGATGCTCCACTACCCCCGTTTCATCATGCTGATCGTCGCGTTGCTTGTGATCGTGATCAGGCTGGGGCCGTCAGGTCTGCCCAGAACCGCAGAAGGCTAGCCCACCTTCTCCGCAAGGATCGTCAGGCCGCGTTCGTTGACTTCCGCGAACCCGCCTTCGATCGCGAGCGTCTCGATGTCGCCACCGGGCGTGCGCTGAATGCCGATCGAGCCGGGCTTGATCGTCGACATGAACGGCGCATGCCCCTCCAGCACGCCGAAGTCGCCTTCGCTGCCGGGGACAGTGACCATGTGCACCTCCTCCGAACGAACCAGCGCGGTGGGGGTGACGAGTTCGAAGTGCAGCATCTTCAGCTCTCCCCCCTCCCGCTTGGGGGAGGGGTCGGGGGTGGGCTCTCTCAAATCGGGGTGAGCGGCTTAGCGGCCCACCCCAGCCCCTCCCGCCAAGCGGGAGGGGAGGGCACGCGTTACGCTTCGGCGGCCAGCTTCTCGGCCTTGGCGACCGCCTCGTCGATGCCGCCGACCATGTAGAAAGCGCTTTCGGGGAGGTGGTCATATTCGCCGTCGACCACCGCCTTGAACGAGCGAACGGTGTCTTCGATCGCGACGAACTTGCCGGGGATGTTGGTGAACACCTCGGCGACGTGGAATGGCTGGCTGAGGAAGCGCTGAATCTTGCGGGCGCGGGCGACGGTCAGCTTATCCTCTTCGCTCAGCTCGTCCATGCCGAGAATGGCGATGATGTCCTGAAGCGACTTGTACTTCTGCAGCGTTTCCTGAACGCGGCGGGCGGTCTCGTAGTGCTCCTGCCCGACGACGCTCGCGCTCAGTACGCGGCTGGTCGAATCAAGCGGGTCCACCGCGGGGTAGATGCCGAGTTCGGAGATCGCGCGGCTCAGCACCGTCGTCGCGTCCAAGTGCGCGAACGAGGTCGCCGGCGCCGGGTCGGTCAAGTCGTCCGCGGGGACGTAGATCGCCTGCACCGAGGTGATCGAGCCCTTGTTGGTCGAGGTGATCCGCTCCTGCAGCGCACCCATGTCGGTCGACAGCGTCGGCTGATAGCCCACCGCCGAGGGGATGCGGCCGAGCAGCGCCGACACTTCCGAACCCGCCTGCGTGAAGCGGAAGATGTTGTCGACGAAGAACAGCACGTCCTGCCCTTCCTGATCGCGGAAATATTCCGCGATGGTGAGGCCCGACAGCGCCACGCGCGCACGCGCGCCCGGCGGCTCGTTCATCTGGCCGAACACCAGCGCTACCTTGGAGCCCTCCGGGGTCGGCTTGCCCTCGGCATCCTTGGCGATGACGCCAGCGTCGAGAAATTCATGGTAGAGGTCGTTGCCCTCGCGGGTGCGCTCACCCACGCCCGCGAACACCGACGTACCGCCGTGCCCCTTGGCGATGTTGTTGATGAGCTCCTGGATGAGCACGGTCTTGCCGACGCCCGCGCCGCCGAACAGGCCGATCTTGCCGCCCTTGGCGTAGGGGGCGAGGAGGTCGATCACCTTGATGCCGGTGACGAGGATCTCGGTCTCGGTCGACTGATCGACGAACAACGGCGCTTCGGCATGGATCGGCGCGGTGGCAGTGGCATTGACCGGACCCATCTCGTCGATCGGATCGCCGACGACGTTGAGGATGCGCCCCAGCGTCTGCGGGCCGACCGGCACGCGGATCTGGCTGCCGGTGTCGGTCACTTCCTGCCCACGGGTGAGCCCGTCGGTCGCGTCCATCGCGATGGTGCGCACGGTGTTCTCACCCAGGTGCTGCGCCACCTCCAGCACGAGGCGCTGGCCGTTGTTGCTGGTCTCGAGCGCCGACAGGATCGCGGGCACGTTTTGATCGAACGCCACGTCGACGACGGCGCCGATGACTTGGCTGATGCGACCGACGTTGTTGGTCGTCGCGCCGGTGACCGGGGTGGGGGCGGTGGGAGCTGCGGTGGCCATGATGTCCTGCCTTTGCGTAAAACCAGTCGAGATCAGAGCGCTTCGGCGCCCGAGATGATCTCGATGAGTTCCTTGGTGATCGCGGCCTGGCGGCTGCGGTTGTATTGGATGGTGAGGCGATTGATGAGGTCGCCCGCGTTGCGCGTCGCATTGTCCATCGCGGTCATCGACGCTCCCTGTTCGGACGCGGCGTTCTCCAGCAGACCCTTGAAGATCTGGATGGTGACGTTGCGCGGCAGCAGGTCGGCGAGGATCGCTTCCTCGTCGGGCTCATATTCAACCACCGCGCCGCCGCTGGTGGCCGCGGCCGCGCCGGTCGCGGGGAGGGCGACGGGGATGATCTGCTGCGCGGTCGCTTCCTGCACCAGCGCCGAACGGAACTTAGAGAAGAACAGGTGCGCGACGTCGAACTCGCCGGCCTCGTAGAGGTCGAGCACTTCGCGCGCGATCTCCTGCGCCTGATCGAAGCCGACCTCGCGCACGCCCGCGGTGTCATAGGTCGCGCGGGTGGTGTCGGCGAACAGGCGGTTGATGACCGGGCGGCCCTTCTTGCCCACCAGCAGGAAGCGCACGGTCTTGCCCGCCGCGCGCAGCTCATGCGCCTTGTCGCGCGCGGCCTTCACGATGTTCGAGTTGAACGCGCCGGCGAGGCCGCGGTCGCTGTTCAGCACGACCAGCAGATGCACCTGATCGCGCCCTGTACCGCCGAGCAGCTTCGGCGCCGAGGCCGACGCGCCAACGCGGGCGGCCAGGCTCGCGACGACGGCTTCGAGACGCTCGGCGTAAGGGCGCCCGCCCTCCGCCGCCGCCTGCGCACGACGCAGCTTGGCCGACGCGACCATCTTCTTGGCCTTGGTGATCTTCTGGGTCGATTTGACCGAGGAGATGCGGCCTTTGAGTTCCTTGAGCGTGGCCACTAACGCAATTCCGTTTGCGACTGAGTTAAGACGCGAACAAACCTGCCATCCTTATCGAAGAGCAAGTTGACGGCACGTGCCCTTGCGGTGCCCAGCGCCGTGCCGCGACTATAAAGCCAACCGAGAACATACGAGCCGTCAGCATTGACAGCGCGAGCGTTAGGCCGTCCCAATTCCGAAATGACAGACGCCTCGGTAGCGCCGGCCTGTAATCGAGAGACCGCAGCTTCATCGTAATTCGTGCCGACAGTTGCGCATGCCGAGAGGCTCAGCGCCGACACAGTCAAGAGAAGCTTCCGCATGTCAGGCGAACTGCTTGCCGAACGCCTCGAGCGCGTCCTTGAGCTTGCCCTTAGTCGCGTCCGACAGGTCGCGGGTGTCGCGGATGTCGGCGAGGATCCCGGCGTGATCGCGGCGGAGGTAGGCGAGCATAGCCTCCTCGTAGCGCGACACGTCGGTGGTCGCGACATTGTCGAGATAGCCGTTGGTGCCCGCCCAGATCGACGCGGTCTGCTCTTCGAACGGCATCGGCTGGAACTGCGGCTGCTTCAGCAACTGCGTCAGGCGCGCACCGCGGTTGAGCAGGCGCTGCGTCGCGGGATCGAGATCCGAGCCAAACTGCGCGAACGCCTCCATCTCACGATACTGGGCGAGCTCGAGCTTGATAGAGCCCGACACCTTTTTCATCGCCTTGGTCTGCGCGGCGGAGCCCACGCGGCTCACCGACAGGCCGACGTTGATCGCCGGACGGATGCCCTGATAGAACAGGTTCGTCTCGAGGAAGATCTGGCCGTCGGTGATCGAAATAACGTTGGTCGGGATGTACGCCGACACGTCGCCCGCCTGCGTTTCGATGATCGGCAGCGCGGTCAGCGAGCCGTTTCCGTTGGCGTCGTTCATCTTCGCCGCACGCTCGAGAAGACGGCTGTGTAGGTAGAACACGTCGCCGGGGTAGGCTTCACGGCCCGGCGGACGGCGCAGCAGCAGAGACATCTGACGATAGGCGACCGCCTGCTTGGAAAGGTCGTCATAGACGATCACGGCGTGCATGCCGTTGTCGCGGAAATATTCGCCCATCGCGCAGCCGGTGTAGGGCGCGAGGAACTGCAGCGGCGCCGGTTCCGAAGCGGTCGCGGCGACGACGATGGAATATTCCATCGCACCATTTTCTTCGAGCGCACGTACGATCTGCGCAACGGTCGAACGCTTCTGCCCGACCGCAACATAGATGCAGTAGAGCTTCTTCGATTCATCGTCGCCGGCGTTGGCGGTCTTCTGGTTGATGAAGGTGTCGAGCGCGACCGCGGTCTTGCCGGTCTGGCGGTCGCCGATGATCAGCTCGCGCTGGCCGCGGCCGACGGGCACCAGCGCATCGAGCGCCTTGAGGCCGGTCTGCACCGGTTCGTGCACCGACTTGCGCGGGATGATGCCGGGGGCCTTCACCTCGACGCGCTGACGCGTAACACCCTCGATCGGGCCCTTGCCGTCGATCGGGTTGCCTAGCGCGTCGACGACGCGGCCGAGCAGGCCCTTGCCGACCGGCACGTCCACGATGGTCTCGGTGCGGCGGACGGTGTCGCCCTCGCGGATTTCGGCGTCCGAGCCGAAGATCACGATACCAACGTTGTCGGCTTCGAGGTTGAGCGCCATGCCCTTCACGCCATTGGCGAATTCGACCATCTCGCCCGCCTGGACCTGGTCGAGGCCGTGGACGCGCGCGATGCCGTCGCCGACCGACAGCACCTGGCCGATTTCGCTGACCTGGGCCTCATCGCCGAAGGACGCGATCTGGTCCTTGATGACGCGGGAAATTTCTGCGGCGCGGATATCCATCGGGGTACTTAGCCTTTCATCGCAGCGGCGAGGGCGTTGAGACGGGTGCGGATCGAGCTGTCGAACAGCTTCGAACCTACCTTTACGACAAGCCCGCCGAGCAGATCGGGATCGACGCGGCGGTCAATATGGACCGCGCGGCCGAGGCGGGCGCGAAGCTGCTGGCCGATGGCATCGGCCTGCGCGTCGGTGAGCGGGTGCGCGGAGACGACTTCCGCATGCGATTCGCCGCGATGCGCGGCGGCCATGGCGCTGAACGCGCGGGCGATCTCCGGCAGGGCAGCAAGGCGCCGGTTCTGCGCGAGGACGCCGAGGAACTTCGTCGTCAGCGGATCGAGCGCCAGCTCGCTCGCGACCCGTGCGAGCGCATCGCCAGCGGCGCCGCGGTTGACGCGGGGGCTGACGATCAGCGCGCGAAGCTCTGCCGATTCGCCGAGCGCCTGGGTCAGTTTCTGCAGGCTCTGTTCCACCGCGGGGAGCGCCGCATCGGCCTCCGCGAGCTCGAACAGCGCAGACGCGTAGCGTCCGCCTAAGCTCGCCTGAATACCGCTGGAACTCTCCACGGACGCACGACCCTTCGCTGGGGGATGGCTTACAAACCCGCGGGGGCGCAGCTAGTGCGCCGGGCGATGAACAGCCGTGCCGTTGGGTCGGCGCGCGACTAGCAGCGACTCTCGCGCTTTGCAAGGCGGCGTCGTGCGACCCCCTCCCTAGAAGGCGCGGGGAGGGGAGGGTCAGTACCCGCTCAGCGTCGCGTAGCGATCGCGCAGATAGGCGCTGTTACCCCAGGCGTTCTCCAGTGGCCGCGCGCGCTTCAAATAGAAGCCGACGTCATATTCGTCGGTCATGCCGATGCCACCGTGCAGCTGGATCGCTTCGCGGCTCATCTGGTGCAGCGTGTCGTTGGCGCGCGCCTTGGCGAGCGCGGCGGCGAGCCCCGCATCGCCCCCCGCGTCGAGCGCGCCTAGCGCGGTCTCGATCGCCGAGCGAGTCAGCTCGATCTCGGTGAACAGCCCGGCCATGCGGTGCTGAAGCGCTTGGAACGTCGCCAGCACCTGCCCGAATTGCACGCGCTGTTTGAGGTAGGCGAGCGTCATGTCGAACGCCTCGCGGCTCATGCCGAACATCTCGCACGCGGTCAGCACCCGCGCCACGTCGAGCACCCGGTCGGTGAGCGTGTCGCCGCCGCCCTCGATCTTCTCGGCCGCCGCGCCGTTGAAGCGGACCATCGCGTGGCTGCGGAAGTCGACCATCTGCCGCCGTTCGCGTGCGACTCCCGTAGCATTGCCGTCGACCAGATAGAGGCCGTCGGTCGCCGCGACCACGAACAGGTCGGCGCTGTCGCCCTCGGCAACGAAAGCCTTTTCGCCGGAGAGCTTGCCGCCCTCGACCCGCGTGGCGATGCGCTTGGGATCGTGGCGGGGGCCTTCGTCGAAGGCGAGCGTCGCGGTCTTGCTGCCGTCGGCGAGCGCCCGGAGCCACATCGCCTGCTGCGCCTCCGACCCGCCCATCCGCAGCGCCGCGACCGCGATCGACGTCGCGACCAGCGGCGATGCGGTCAATGTGCGATTAAGCTCCTCAATGACGAGGCCGAGGCTGCGCCAGCCGAAATCGCTGCCGCCGTGCGCCTCTGGGACGACCACGCCGGTCCAGCCCATCTGCGCCATTTCGGCGTAGACCGCAGGGTCGTAGCCGCGCGCCTCACCGGCATCGCGGACGCGGCGCCACGCGCTGGTCGGGCTTTCGTTGTTGACCCAGTTCTGCGCCATGTCGCGCAGCATGACTTGCTCTTCGCTCAATCGAGCCATCGCGGCCTTCTCCCCTCGCAGCGGCGCTTATTGGTGGTCGAGCATCCCGAGGATGCGCTTGGCGACGATGTTGGTCTGAATCTCGGTCGAGCCGCCGTAGATGGTCGTCGCCTTGCCGAACAACCACGCGCGGGTCGCCTCCAGCTCCTCTTGCGTGAAGCCGTCCCCCTCCCAGCCGAGCGCCTGCATGCCGCGAATCTCGATCGCCATCTCCGCCTTTTCCTGGAGGAGTTTGGTGCCGCTGGTTTTGAGGATCGAGGAGGCTTCGGACACGCCCTTGTCCGCGGCGACGCGCATCGCGGTCTGCATGAACGCGGCCCAGCCCATCTCCCACTTGGCGATGCGCGCGCGCAGGTCGGGATTGGCAATTCTGCCCTGCTCGTCGGTGCCATAGGCCTCCTTGGCGAGCGCGGGCAGCGACACCCCGCCCCCCAGCGCGCGCCCCCCGGCGGCGAGGTTGGTGCGCTCGTGCTGGAGCAGGCGCTTGCCGATGGTCCAGCCTTCGCCCTCCGCTCCGACGCGGTTGGCCTTGCGCACCTTCACGTTGGTGAAGAAGGTCTCGCAAAAGGGCGACATGCCGCTGATCATTTTGATCGGCTTCACCTCGACGCCGGGCGAATCCATGTCGATCAGCAGGAAGCTGATGCCGCCCTGCTTCTGCGTCTTGTCGGTGCGGACGAGGGCGAAGCATTTGTCCGCCCACTGACCGCCGCTGGTCCAGGTCTTTTGGCCGTTGACGATATAATGATCGCCGGCATCCTCGGCGAACATCTGGAGGTTGGCGAGGTCGGAGCCGGCGTTGGGCTCGCTATAGCCCTGGCACCAGCGCACCTCGCCGCGGACGATGGCGGGGATGTGCTCGGCCTTTTGTTCGTCGCTGCCATATTCGAGCAGCGTCGGGCCGAACATCATGACGCCCATGCCGCCGATGGGATTGGAGGCGCCTGCGCGGGCGAACTCCTCCTGCACGATGCGCGCCTCGGCCTTGCTGAGGCCGCCGCCGCCATATTCCTTGGGCCAGGTGGGCGTGCCCCAGCCCTTGGCGCCGACCGCTTCGCGCCAAGCCTCGCGGTCGGGGGAGCGGTCTGTCGGCGCTTCGAGTGCGGAGCGCGACATGTCGACGCCCTTCAGCGAGGCGGGGAAGTTCGCCTCGAGCCAGCCGCGCACCTCCGTGCGAAATGCGTCGAGATCGCTCGTCTGCGGTCGATCGTCCAACATCGTCGCCATCTCGGCGCTCCTTCTCGTCCCAACGAATCTGTGTGCGACCGGACGATAAGCGAGTTTTGAAGGTCGGCAATGCCGCGCTAAACTGACGCTACGGCGGGGGTGGGCGAACGTGGCTGACGCGCATCAACCCCTCCCCACGAGGGGAGGGGAGGTTTTGGTATCGCCCGCCCCCGCTCCAACACAAAACGCCGCCCGGTCGCTGAGACCGGACGGCGCTTCGTCGACGGTTCTAAACCGGAGCGGCGCGAACGCCGCCTTTGGCTCAGTTGGTCTTGGTGGTGGTGGTCGACGTGGTGGTCGCGGCCGGAGCGGCGCCCACTTCGCTCGGCGCGATTTCGCCGTTGTCGTCCATCGCGTTGGCCTTTTCTTCGCCAGCGGCTTCGATGCGGTCGGCCTTGTTCTCAAGGGCCTGTTCCGCAGCGGCGGTCGGGGCGTTGTCGGCCTGGTCGCGAACGGTGTCCGCCTGCGCTTCGGCGGCGTCTTCGACCGCGTCGGCTTCACGGCTCTGGCAAGCCGACAGGGCGAGGGCAGCGGCCGAAACGGCCATCACGAGCTTGATACGCATGTTCACTTCTCCCCAAAGGAAAGCCTGCCACAACCGCCTCGGCTAGCACCGCCTCGCTTGCGCAGCAGGTCGCACCCGGAAACGAGTGGCGACTTGCGGCGGAACCTAGTGCGAGAATTTTCTAGCGCAAGAGTGGACAATCATCGTTGCGACAAAGCGAGCCGGTGCGCGGGGCCGCACGTTGCGCACAAAAGGGTCCCGCCTTAACGCTCCGGTCATGTCCGGGACGATCCTGAGCCTGCTGATGCTCGCCGCCCTCGCATTGGCTGCGGGCGCCGTCGTGATGCTGCGGCGGGGCGAGCGCAAACGCGGCTGGTTGATGGCCGCAGCCGCGCTCGTTGCCGCGCTCAACGTCGCGATCTGGCTGGCGCCCTTGCCCGTCTGATCGACGCTCAGCGGATTGGCGAATCCGGCGCGAGCCGCATGTCGAGATAATTGTCGACCGACTTCATCAGCTGATCGAGCTCGTTCTCGAAGAAATGGTTGGCGCGCGGGATTTCGTCGTGATGAATGGTGATGTGCTTCTGCGTGCGCAGCTTGTCGACGAGCTTCTGGACGGACGCGGCGCTCACCACCTCGTCATTGACGCCCTGGACGATGATTCCCGACGCCGGGCAGGGCGCGAGGAAGGTGAAGTCGTACATGTTCGCGGGCGGCGCGATCGAGATGAACCCGCGCACTTCGGGCCGACGCATCAGCAGCTGCATCCCGATCAGCGCGCCAAAGCTGAACCCGGCGACCCAGGTCGTCTGCGCTTCGGGGTGAATCGACTGCACCCAGTCGAGTGCCGAAGCGGCGTCGGAAAGCTCGCCGATGCCGTTGTCGAACGTGCCCTGGCTTCGCCCGACCCCACGAAAGTTGAAGCGAAGCGTCGCAAATCCACGACGCACGAAGGTCTTGTAGAGCGCCTGGACAATGCGGTCGTTCATCGTGCCGCCGGCATGCGGGTGCGGGTGGAGAATCAGCGCAACCGGTGCACGCGGGCGCGGCGGCGGAGAGAAACGACCTTCGAGACGGCCCTCGGGGCCGGGGAAAATGACGTCGGGCATGACAGCGCTCGCAATCGGCAGGGTGGGGAGGCCGCAGGGGAAGGGGCGACCCCTCCCGCTCGGCGCTTTCGTCGGCTATACGGTATGGCGCTGAAAACCGCAAGTTTTGCGAGTGATTCTCAATAGATGCTCTACCTCGACTATCAAGCCACCACTCCGCTCGCTCCGGAGGTCAAGACGGCGATGCTGCCCTGGCTCGCCGCACCGGGAGAGGGTGACGGGTTCGCAAACCCCGCGAGCGCCTACCGTGCGGGCCGCGCAGCGTCGGTGATGGTGGAGCAGGCGCGCGACGCGGTGGCCGCGTTGCTGCCGCGCGGCGGGCAAGTCGTTTTCACCTCCGGCGCGACCGAAGCGCTCAACTGGGCGATGGCGCGGGCCAAGGGCCCGAAGGCCGCGCTGGCGATCGAGCATGCCGCGACCCGCGCGTCGATGGAGCTGGTCGGCGGCACCGACCTCCCGGTCGGCGCGGACGGCGTGGCGCCGCCGCCCGACCCCGCGTTGCTGCCCGAAGCTGGGTTGGTGGCGGTGATGCTCGTCAACAACGAGGTTGGCACAATCCAACCGGTCGCCGATTATGCGGACGCGGCGCACGCGCGGGGCTCGCTGCTGCTGTGCGACGCCGTTCAGGCGCTGGGGCGAGTGCCCATTCCCAACAATGTCGATCTCGTCGCGCTGTCGGCGCACAAGGTGCACGGGCCCAAGGGCATCGGCGCGCTGTGGATCCGCGACGGGGTGGAGCTCGCCCCGCTGATCGTCGGCGGATCGCAGGAGCATGGCTTGCGCGCCGGCACCGTTTCGCCGGCGCTGATCGCCGGCTTCGGCGCGGCAGCGACGCTCTGCGCCGAGCGCTGGGACACCGATCACGCACATGTGTCGCGACTGTGGGAGATCGCCGCGGAGCGCATCGCCGGCTGGCAGATCCTCGGCTCGACGACGCATCGCTATCGCGGCAACCTCAGCCTGCGCAAGGATGGCGTCAACGGCTCGCGACTGTTGTCCGACGCGCGGGAAGTTGCCTTTTCGCTGGGTAGCGCCTGCGCGAGCGGGTCGGGCAAGGCGAGCCACGTGCTGCGTGCGATGGGCTTCAGCCCGGAGGAAGCGCGCGGCGCCATCCGCATCGGTTGGGGCCGCTACACCAGCGAGGCCGAGCTTCATGCGGGGATCGACGCGCTGCTCGCGGCGGCAACGGTGCAGGAGCGCTTTGCCGCATGATCGTGCGCTTCGTCGAAAGCGGCGGGCAGGAAACCAACGCCGAGCCACGCGCGGGAGAGGTGACCTTGCTCGACCTCGCCCAGCGCGCCGGGCTCCCGCTCGAGGGGACGTGCGAGGGGCAGATGGCGTGTTCGACCTGCCATGTCGTCATTGCCGATGCGGACGTGTTCGCGGGGCTCCCGCGGGCCAGTGAGGATGAGGAGGATATGCTAGACCTCGCCGCGGGGGTGCGGCGGACGAGCCGCCTCGCCTGCCAACTCCGCCTCGCCGATCTGCCCGACGGGATCGAGGTGCGCATCCCCGCCGACGCACACGACGTGCAACGCTTCTGAACCCAGCCGCCCCGTGCCGCGTTACCGCCCCGACTTCATCGGATCGGGGACAATGATGCGACATCAAACGACGTCGGCGATCGGCGCGGCAATGGCGGCGGCGCTCGCCGGGTGCGGCTTTCAGGGCACCGACACCCCCTACCAAGACAATGCGAACAAGGCGGGCTCGACCGCCGCTCGGCCCGCGCCCGCTGCGGCACCGCGCGGCGACGCGCAGGCCGAAGCGGAGATCAAGGCGATCGAGGCGCGCGTCGGCGGGCGGCTGGGCGTGCTGCTGACCGATGCGGCGGGACAGGTGCTCGTCGCGCACCGCGCGGGCGAACGCTACCCGATCTGCTCGACCTTCAAGCTGCCGCTCGCCGGCATGGTGCTGGCGGAGGCCGATGCGGGCCGCGTCAAGCTTGATCAGGAGATCGCCTACGGGCGCGATCAGGTCGTGCCGCACAGCGACGTGATGCAGGCAGGGCTGTCGGGCGAGCGGGGCACGACGACGGTGACCAAGGCGCTCGACGCTGCACTCGTCAACAGCGACAACACCGCCGCGAACCTCCTGCTGACGCTGGTGGGGAGCTACGATGGCTTCCGCGCCAAAGCGGACGCGATGGGCGCGGGCGGGCAAGTGCGCGTCGACCGCAGCGAAGGCGTGCTCAACGAAAATGCGCGCGCGAGCGCGGAGGACAGCGCGACGCCGGTAGGAATGCTGACCGTGATGCGATCGCTGTTCGCGGGGCAGACCCTCTCCGACACGTCGCGGCAGCGGTTGATCGGCTGGACGCGGGATGCGGAGACGGGGCGCAATCGCGTACGCTCCGGCCTCACGCAGGGGATGCGCGCGGGGGAGAAGACCGGCACCTGCACGCGCAGCTACAACGATGTGGGCTGGATCGCCGCCAACCGTGCGGGCAACGCGCCGATCAGCCACTTGTTTGCGGTGTACCTCGACGAGACCGATGCGAGCGAAGAAGCCGCGAACGCGGCGCTCGCCGACGTGGGTCGCGTGTTCGCACGCGTTCTGAGCTCGCCGGGAAGCGCCGGAGCGGTCGCGACCGATACGGCCACAGGACGCGCCGCAGCGCCGCGCACGCAGCAAGCGCAAGCGCCAGCGGAACCGAAGACCAAGTGATGTGAGGATGGGAGGGGGGCAGCGCGCCCCCTTTCCCCTTTCGCCTATCGTGCCGCCGGGTTCGGCGCAGGCGCGATGTCAGGCGCTCCTGTCCAGCGCCGCACCCAATCGAAGATCGTGCGGTGCCACTGCACGCTGTTGCGGCCCTTCAGGATCCAGTGGTTCTCGTCCGGGAAGACCAGCAGCTGCGCGGGGACGTCGCGGCGCTGCGCCGCGCTCCACGAAGCGAGGCCCTGGCTGTAGGGAATGCGGAAGTCCTTCTCGCCATGGATGACCAGCATCGGCGTGCGCCAGTTCTGGACGAAGTTGACGGGGTTCCAGCGCTCGGCGTTCTGGCGATCATACCAGGGGCCACCGTGGTCCCATTCGTCGAACCATTGCTCCTCGGTCTCGTAGGCCATCCCCCGCAGGTCGAACACGCCGGCGTGGTTGATGAGGCATTTGAACTGATCGCTCCAGTTGCCGGCGATCCAGTTGACCATGTAGCCGCCGTAGGAGCCCCCCGCTGCGCAGGCGTTGTTGGGCTGCACGCGCGGATCGATCCGCGCCGCCGCGGCAAGGCCAAGGCGCAGGTCCTCAAGCGGCTTGCCGCCCCAATCGCGGTTGATGCTGTCGGTAAAGGCCTGGCCGTAACCGGTCGAGCCGTGAAAATCGATGGTCACCACCGCCATGCCCTGCGCCGCCCAGGTGGCCGGGTTCCAGCGCGTCGACCAACTGTTGCCGAAGCTCCCCTGCGGGCCACCGTGGATCATCAGGATGGTGGGGAGGGGGCGGCCCGCGGTGCCTTGTGGGGCGATGATCTGACCCCACACCGTTTCGCCGCCCGCGCCGGGGAAGCTGAACTGGCGATAGTCGAACCCGTCGAGACCCGACCGCGCAGCGTCGGTGACGCGGGTGAGCGTCATCGGCGCGCCGCCGCGAGCAGGGAGCGTCACCAGCTCGGTCGGCGCGGTGATATCGTTGCGGCTCGCGATGATGCGCCCGTCGCGCAGCACGGTGACGTCGCCGATATTGCCGCGCTGCGTCAGCCGCGTGACGCGGCCGGTGCGCGCGTCGACGCGGAAGGCGGGATGCTCGAGCGTATCCTGCGCGGTCACGATCAGGCTGCGGCTGTCGGGCGCCCAGGCGATCGAGGCGACCGAACGGTCCCACGCTTGGGTGAGAGCGCGCACGGCGCCGGTGCGCAGATCGCGCAGCATCAGCACCTGCCGGTCGGCCTCATAGCTTGGCCGCGACATCGCCGCCCAGGCGAGCCAGCGACCGTCGGGCGAGGGCGTCGGCAGCGTGTCGGTCGCCTGATTGTTGGCGGTGAGGTTGGTGCCTGCGCCCCCAGCAGCGGCAACGCTGTAGATGTCGAGGTTGGTCGAGCGCGCCTCACTCCGGTCGGTGACGCGCCGGGTGAGGTAGACGGTGCGCGAATCGGGGCTCCACGCGATCTCCTCGGCACCGCCGAACGGCGCGGAGGGCGTATTCCCGCGCACCTCGGGCATCAGCGCGCGCGCATCGCCCGCGATGCGGCCGTCCTCGCCGAGCGCGAAGGAAAAGGCGCGATTGAAGGTGCCCGGCTCCTTCCAGCTGTCCCAATGGCGGACGAAGCCTTCGCCGTCGTTGTAGACCCGCCCCGACCCGCGCGGCGTGGCGTCCGCGGCGCAGCCAAAGGTCGGACAGTCGTGACGGATCGAACCCCACATCACCATTTGCCGCCCATCGGGGGCGAGGCGGAAGCCGTCGACGTCGGCCATGGTGTTGCTCGCCTGCACGGGCGCGCCACTGGCGTTGCCCGCGCCGTCGAAGGCGACAAACCACAGCTGCGACTTCCCGCTCTTGGCGCTGGTGAAATAGAGGCGGTGGCCGTCGGCGCTGAACGCGGGCGACGATTCGCTGGCGCCGTCGATGTCGGCGATCCGGCGCGGTTCGCCGCCGGTGCTCGGGACGATCCACAAGCCGGTGGTGCGCGCATAGCTCGCGGGGTCGGTGTCGGTGCGCTGGAACACCACCCAGCGCCCATCGGGCGAGGCCACCGGCGCCGCCACGCGCGGGATCGTGGCGAGGTCCTCCGGCGTCATCGGCCGGGCGAGCGCAGGGGTGGCGGTGAGGGCGGCGAGGCTCGCGCCGAGCGCGAGGAGGGTGCGGCTGATCATGCGACACTCGCTAGCGCGAGCGCGGGCGTCACTCAACCGGCGAGACCGGCCAACCCCGCCAGCGACAGAAAGCTGAAAAAGCCGATGATGTCGGTCGTCGCGGTGACAAACACCGCGGAGGATACGGCGGGGTCCACATCCATGCGATCGAGCAGCACCGGCACGAAAAACCCTGCGAGCCCTGCCGCGAGGTTCGTGATCGCCATCGCCGCGGCGATGACCATGCCGAGCGTCGGGTTGCCAAAGATCAGCGTCACGCCGACCCCGATGATCGTGCCCAGCGCGGCGCCATTGGCAAGCGCGATGGTGATCTCCCGCACCACCATGCGCGCGGTGTTGGCGCTCGTCAGCTGGTTGGTGGCGAGCGCGCGCACCGTCACCGCCAGCGTCTGAGTCCCCGCATTGCCGCCCATGCCCGATACGATCGGCATCAGCACGGCGAGCAGCGCCAGCGCGGCGATCTCCGCCTGGAACATGCCGACGACGCTCGCTGCGAGCATCGCGGTGCCGAGGTTGACGATCAGCCAGGAAAGGCGCGTGCGCACCGCGAGGTGGATCGGCTGGTTGATGTCGCCATCGCCCGCACCTGCGAGGCGCGTCACGTCCTCGCTCGCCTCTTCCTGGACAATGTGGACGATGTCGTCGGCGGTGATCATGCCGACCAGCCGCCCGGCCGGGTCGACCACCGCGGCGGAGATCAGCGCATATTTCTGGAAGCGCAGCGCGACCTCTTCCTGATCCATGTCGACCGGGATCAGCGTCTGCTGGCGCACCATGATGTCCGCGACCTTCTCCGCCCGCGCGGTGCGCAACAAACGAGAGAGCTGGACATATCCGATCGGCCGGTGCGCAGGATCGACGACGTAGATTTCGTAGAAGTCCTCCGCCGCTTCCTTGTCCTCGCGCAGGCGGTCGATGATGTCGCCGACGGTGACATGCTCGCCCACCGCGACGAGGTCGCGCTGCATCAGGCGGCCGGCGGTTTCCTCGGGGTAGGAAAGCGCGTTCTCGATCGCCGCGCGGTCTTCGGGACCGAGCTGGGCGAGGACGGCGGCCTGATCGTCGGCCTCCATGTCCTCGATCATCGCGACCGCGTCGTCGGTATCGAGCTCCGCCGCGATCTCCGCGACCTGCGCCGGGCCGAGCGTATCGACCAGTCCTTCGCGGACATAGTCGTTCATCTCGGCGATGACGTCGGCGTCGATCAGCTCGCCCAGTGCACGGGCGAGCGCGGGGCGGTGGTTCTCGCCCACCGTTTCGAACAGGTCGGCGCGGTCGGCGGGGTGGAGTGGTTCGACCAGCGCGCGCGCGGCGTCGTCGTCTCCCGCATCGACCGCGGCAAGCACGCGGCGAACGAATTCCGGGCGCAGCCGGTCGTCCTCGTCCAACTGCGAGGGCGGCGGCGGCGCGGGGGCGAGTTCGTCGACGCTCATCGTGCCACGAGCCCCTCGAGCAACGAGCGCGCGAAGTCGGTCAGCGTATCGTCACGCGCACCGAGGATGAGGATGCGATCGCCCGCGCGCGCTTCGGCCAGCATCGCCGCGCCGCATTGGTCGCGCGAGGGGAGGTGGGTAGCGTCAGCGCCGTCCCCTCGAATGTCCGCCACCAGCCGCTCGCTGCCGACGCTGCGGTCGACGGTGCCGCCGAAATAGACCGGGTCGCACACCCACAGCCGGTCGCCGTCACGCATCCCCGCGGCGAAGCTCTGCGCAAGTTCGGCGCCCATCTGACGCAGCGGGCCGTAGCCGTGCGGCTGGAAGAAGATCAGCGCGCGGCCTGGTGTGTCGGCGACCGCTGAGAGGGTTGCGGCGACCTTGTCCGGGTTATGCGCGAAGTCGTCGATGACGGTTACGCCCGCGGCGCTCCCGACAATCTCATAACGCCGAGCGGTGCCCGCAAAGCTCGCGAGAGCGCGCGCAGCTTTGGCGTAGCCCATCCCCAGGGCGTGCGCGGCGGCGCAGGCGGCGAGCGCGTTGCTGACATTGTGCCGACCCGGCTGGCGGAGCGTGACGGGGTGGTGCTCGCCATCGACCGCGAGCGTGAAGTCGATCCCATCCCCCCGCGGCCGCGCATCCATCGCCCGCACGTCGGCATGCTCGGCGAAACCGAAGCTGACAGTCGATGGCAGGTTGGCGCTGTCGGGGTCATCGGCGTTGGTGACAGCGTGCTCGGCGACGCGGAGAAAATCTCCAAACAGTTGCGTGAGTTCGTCGAGGCTCTTGTGATCGAGGCTGACGTTGGTGACGATCGCGACGCTCGGGCGGTAGAGCGCGATCGAGCCGTCGCTCTCGTCCACTTCTGAGACGTAGAGATCGGCATTACCGACTACGGCGCTCGCAAAGGGCATGTCGGGGGTCGCGAAGTTGCGCATCACCGCGCCGTTCATCACCGTCGGTTTGCGACCCGCGCATGACAGTATGTGACCGAGCATCGCGGTGACGGTCGATTTCCCGCTCGTCCCCCCGACCCCGACGCTGTGCGCTGCGGCGTTGAAGAGCGCAGCGTTGAGCTCCGCGCGGGTCATGCGCGGGGCCCCGAGCTCACGCGCCCGGACGACCTCGGGAACGCTGTCCTCGATCGCGGCGGAGGCGATCAGCGTCTGTTCCGCGGAGGTCATGCCGCTGCCGTCCTGCGGGAACAGCACGATGCCCTGATCCTCTAGCCAGGCGAACTTGTCCGCCGACCGCCCCGCGTCGCGGCTACGATCGCTCCCGGCGACCTCACTCCCGCGCGCCCGTGCGATCAGCGCGAGTGGAAGCATTCCCGACCCGCCAATGCCGCAGAAGAAGGTTTTCGCCGGAAGCGTCATGGTCCCGCGCGCTAGGCGGGGGAGGGCGGGGGGACAAGCCCTTGCGACGTGAGGCGAGTCAAAGGCCCTCCCTTGCCCGTGTCGCCCAAATCCGGCACGGCGGTGGGCGTCGCAACCGGGGGAGAGGGCCGCGTGAAGATCGGGATCGTCGCGCCGAGCGTCTATCTGCTCCCTGTGCACGTGCAAAAGATCCGCGCGCTCGCTGCGGCGCAGTTCCCCGATGTCGAGCTTGTCATCCACCCGCAGGTGTTCGCTCGATCGTCCAACGTCATGGGCGGGGAGACGGGCTTCACCGTCTCCAACGAAGAGGTCGTGCCCGATCCGATGCGCCACGGGCATTTCGCGGGTAACGATGCGCAGCGCCGCGACGCCTTTGTCGAGTTCGCCAACCGCGAGGATATCGACGCGATCTGGTTCGCGCGCGGGGGTTATGGCGCGGGTCGGATTGCACCCGACATCCTCCCCCGCCTGTCGCCGGTGGCACGACGCAAGGCCTATATGGGCTATAGCGACGCAGGCTATCTGCTCGCCGCGCTGTATCGCGCGGGCTTTCCGCACGTAGCGCACGGACCGATGGTGGTCGACGTCAACCGCACCGGCGGAGAGGAGCCCGCCAGCCGTGCGCTCGCCTGGCTCAGCCGCAAGGATCCGCGCGCGCTCGAACCGTCGATGCGCCCCGGCGACACGCATGTTGCGCTCAACCTCATCACCCTCGCCATGCTCGTCGGCACGCCGCTGATGCCTGACCTGTCGGGCAGCGTGGTGATGGTCGAGGAGGTGAGCGAATATCTTTACTCGGTCGATCGCTGCATGTTCGCGGTGACCAGTTCGATGTGGCGGCACCCCCCGAAAGAGCTGTGGCTCGGGCGGATCAGCGACATCAAGGACAACGACCGCCCATTCGGCGACGATGAGGTGGGGATCGCGCGCTACTGGTGCGAACGATCGAACATCCGCTACGGCGGCCGCGCCGATATCGGCCATGACAACGCCAATAAGGTGGTCCCGTTCGGGCGCCTCGGCTGACTAAGCTCAAGGGAGAGATGATGCGCGCGTTCCTGTTTCCAGGTCAGGGCAGCCAGGCGGTCGGCATGGGCCGCGACCTCGCCGCGGCAAGCGCGGTCGCGCGCCAGACGCTGGAGGAAGTGGACGACGCGCTCGGCCAGAAGCTTTCCGTGCTGATGGCGGAGGGGCCGGAGGCGGACCTCACGCTCACCGCCAACGCGCAGCCCGCGATCATGGCCAACGCCATCGCCACGCTGCGCGTCATGCAGCGCGAGGGCGGGCTCCGTCTGACCGACAGGGCGCAGGCGCTCGCGGGGCACAGCCTCGGCGAATATAGCGCGCTGTGCGCCGGCGAGAGCTTCGACCTTGCCACCACCGCGCGGCTGCTGCGGGTGCGTGGCGATGCGATGCAGGCGGCGGTGCCGGTGGGGGAGGGCGCGATGGCCGCGCTGCTCGGCGCCGACATCGCCGCGGCGCAAGCCCTGTGCGACGCGGCGGCGGAGGGCGAAGTGCTCGCGGTCGCCAATGACAATGACCCGACGCAGGTGGTCATCTCCGGCCACGCCGCTGCGGTCGAGCGCGCCATCGCTATCGCCAAGGACAACGGCATCCGCCGCGCGGTAAAGCTGCCGGTGTCGGCGCCGTTTCACTCGCCGCTGATGCAGCCTGCCGCCGATGCGATGCGCGACGCGCTGGCGAAGCATCGCCCCCAGGCGCCGCTGATCCCGATCTGGGCAAACGTCACCGCTTCGCCGGAAAGCGACCCGGCGCGCATCGCTGACCTTCTCGTCGAGCAGGTCACCGGCCGCGTCCGCTGGCGTGAGACCATCGCCGCGATGTGGGAGGCGGGCGTCACCGATTTCGTCGAAGTCGGCGGCAAGGTGCTCGGCCCGATGGTGAAGCGCATCGCGCCCGACGCCAGCGTTACCAGCGTCGTGACGATGGCCGATATCGAACAGATTGCGAAGGAGTGGTGAGCATGTTCGACCTTTCCGGCATGACCGCGCTCGTCACGGGCGCAAGCGGCGGCATCGGCTCCGCCATCGCAAAGGCGCTGAGCGAACAGGGCGCGCGGCTGGCGCTATCGGGGTCGAACGCGGACAAGCTGGCGACGTTCGCAGCGGAGCTTGGCGGCGATCATGCGACACTCGCCTGCGACCTCAGCGACGGAGGCGCGGTCGATGCGCTGGTGCCGTCGGCGGTGGAGGCGCTGGGCGGCAAGCTCGATATTCTCGTCAACAACGCCGGCATCACGCGCGACAATCTCGCCATGCGGATGAAGGACGAGGAGTGGGATGCCGTCATCCGCGTCAACCTCGAAGCCGCCTTTCGCCTGGCGCGGGCGTCGCTCAAACCGATGATGAAGGCGCGCTTTGGCCGCATCATCTCGATCACCAGCGTCGTCGGCGTAACCGGCAATCCGGGGCAGGCCAATTATGCCGCCTCAAAGGCGGGGCTGATCGGCATGTCCAAGGCGCTCGCCGCCGAAGTCGCCAGCCGCAACGTCACGGTCAACTGCGTCGCGCCGGGCTTCATCGCCAGCGCGATGACCGACGCGCTGCCCGACGCGCAAAAAGAGGCGCTCAACGCGCGCATTCCGATGGGGCGCATGGGTGAGGGCGCGGACATCGGCGCCGCGGTCGCCTACCTCGCCAGTCGCGAGGCGGGTTACATCACCGGCCAGACGCTGCACGTCAACGGCGGCATGGCGATGATCTGACGCCCACCGCCTGCCGGCTTCGGCGATGATCTAACGCCCGCCGCCCTCCCTTTCGCGAATCCCTTGCAGGGGCGCGGGGAGGCGGATAGGGCGACGCCTGAATTTCTGTTCATACGAGCAAGGACTGTAACCATGAGCGACACCGCGACCCGGGTGAAGAACATCGTCGTCGAGCACCTCGGCGTCGAAGCCGACAAGGTCACCGAAGAAGCGAGCTTCATCGACGATCTGGGCGCGGACAGCCTCGACATCGTCGAGCTGGTGATGGCGTTCGAAGAAGAGTTCGGCGTCGAAATCCCCGACGACGCGGCGGAAAAGATCACGACCGTGAAGGACGCGATCGACTTCATCGACGCCAACAACGCCTGATCGCCCGGCGCTGCGGCGCCGATCGCGAACGCATAAGAGGCGGCGCCCGGGTGACCGGCGCCGCCTTTTGTGTGCGCGGGGGCTCGAGCGATCCGCCCTCCCAACCTGGTCTCCTCCCACGGAACGCCGGCTGCTTCCCGGGCGAGACCCCAAATCAGGTTAGCGTGGACGAAGTGGATGGGCAGGTCCGGACTACGTGGCCTTGTGACGCAGGCAGTGAGCGCGCCGCACCCCGCGCCTTGTCGATTCCCCGCGCTTGCGACTAAAAGCCTTCGCCAAGGACAAGCGGGAGTTTCGCATGCGGCGTGTGGTGGTGACGGGGCTGGGGCTGGTGACGCCGATCGGTGGGGACGTCGAGACGAGCTGGGCCAACCTCATCGCGGGCAAAAGCGGTGCGGCGCAGATCACGCATTTTGACGCCAGCAATCAGAAATGCACCATCGCCTGTGAGGTGAAGCCCAAAGATCACCCGATGGGCTTCGACCCCGACAAGCGCGTCGATTCCAAGATCCAGCGTCAGGTTGATCCGTTCATCGTCTATGGCATCGACGCCGCGGGACAGGCGCTGGAGGATGCGGGCCTCACCGAGATGGACGAGGCGACCAAGGAGCGCGCGGGCGTCTCGATCGGCGCGGGCATCGGCGGGCTGCCGGGCATCGAGCTCGAATCGGTCAACTTGCATGAACGCGGGCCGACGCGGGTCAGTCCGCACTTCGTGCACGGCCGGCTCATCAACCTGGTGGGTGGTCAGGTGTCGATCAAATATGGGCTGATGGGGCCGAACCACGCGGTCGTCACCGCCTGCTCGACCGGCGCGCATTCGATCGGCGACGCAGCGCGAATGATCAAGGACGGCGACGCCGACATCATGCTCGCGGGCGGCGCGGAATCGACCATCAATCCGCTCGGCGTGGCGGGCTTTGCGCAGGCGCGCGCGCTCAACATGAGCATGAACGACCAGCCCGAAAAGGCGAGCCGCCCTTACGACAAGAATCGCGACGGCTTCGTCATGGGTGAGGGCGCGGGCGTCGTCGTGCTCGAGGAGTATGAGCACGCCAAGGCACGTGGCGCGAAAATCTACGCCGAGGTCGTGGGCTACGGCCTGTCGGGCGACGCCTATCACGTGACCGCCCCGCATCCGGAGGGGAAGGGCGCCGAGCTTGCGATGCGCATGGCGCTCCGCAAGGCGGGGATGGAGCCGTGCGACATCGATTACGTCAACGCGCACGGCACAAGCACCATGGCCGACACGATCGAGCTCGCCGCGGTGAAGCGCGTGCTCGGCGATGACCTGTGCGGCGCATCGATGTCGAGTACCAAGTCGGCGATCGGGCACTTGCTCGGCGGCGCGGGCGCGGTGGAGGCGATCTTCTGCATCCTCGCCATCCGCGACCAGATCGTGCCGCCGACGCTGAACCTCGACGATCCTGACGAGGGGACGGAGGGGGTGGACCTCGTCCCCCACCACGCCAAGAAGCGCCCCGTGCGCGCGTGCCTCTCCAACAGCTTCGGCTTTGGCGGGACCAACGCGAGCATCATCCTCAAGGCGGTCGAGGACGCCTGATGCACCTGTCGCGCCGACTGGCTGCGGCATTTGCGCCGGTACTGTTGCTGCTCGCGGCATGCGGTGGCGCGCCGCGCGATGTCGAGGTCTATATACCCGAAGGGTCCAGCGTCGCGCGCGCGGGTGAGATCCTCGAGGAAGCGGGCGCGATCGACAGCGCCAGCGCCTTCCGTCGTTACGCGCAGACGCTGGGGCGCGGCGGGTCGATCAAGCCGGGCGAGTATAAGATTGAAAAGGGCATGGGCACCGCGGCGGTGCTGAGGCTCCTGCAATCGGGCCGCACGCTCCAGCGCTTCGTCACCGTGCCCGAGGGGATGCCCTCGATCATGGTGTGGGAGCGGCTCAACGCGATCCCGCTGCTCACCGGCACGATCGAGGTGCCTGCCGAAGGGAGCCTCCTTCCCGATACCTACGCCTATCGCCGCGGCGAACCGCGCGCGGCGGTGGTGCGGCGGATGCAGGCGGCGATGGATCGCGCCTTCGCCGAAGCCTGGGCGAAGCGCAGCTCGACGGCGTTTCCCCAAAACCGCGCGCAGGTAATGGCGCTCGCGTCGATCGTCGAGAAGGAAACCTCAAAACCCGCCGAGCGGCGCATGGTCGCGGGGGTCTATACCAATCGGCTGCGGCAGGGGATGCGGCTGCAGGCGGACCCGACGATCATCTATCCGATCACGCGCGGCAAACCGCTTGGCCGCCCGATCCGCCGGTCGGAGATCGACGCGGTCAACCAGTACAACACCTATTCGATGGTCGGGCTGCCGGTCGGACCGATCGCCAATCCCGGCCGCGAATCGATCCGCGCGGCCTTGAACCCGCTTGCGACGGAAAATCTCTACTTCGTTGCGGACGGCAGCGGCGGACATGTCTTTGCCGCGACGCTGGCGGAGCATAATGCGAACCACGCGCGTTGGCGCGAGATTCGCGCGGCCAAGGTCGCCGCCGAGTCCGCCAACTGATTCTCTCTCCAAGGAGCCAAAGCATGATCGGCCAACAAGTCCCCGACATCTGCCTCAAGACCCGCGTGCGCGACGAAAGCGTCGGCGGCGACAACCCCTTCCGCTGGCAGGACGTCCAGACGGGTGAGCTGTTCGGCAAGGGCCGGGTGATCGTATTCAGCCTGCCCGGTGCGTTCACGCCGACCTGCTCGACCAGCCAGCTTCCCGGTTTCGAGGAGCGATACGACGCGTTCAAGGCGGCGGGCGTCAGCGAAATCTACTGCGTGTCGGTCAACGATGCGTTCGTCATGTACCAGTGGGGCAAGGCGCAGGGCGTCGAGCATGTGAAGCTCCTGCCCGACGGCAGCGGCAACTTCACTCGCCGTATGGGCATGCTCATCAACAAGGATCACGTTGGCTTCGGCATGCGCAGCTGGCGCTATGCGATGGTCATCGACGACGGCATCATCACGCACATGTTCGTCGAACCGGGCTGCAACGACTGCGGCGATGACCAGGACCCCTACGGCGAGACCGATCCCGCCAAGCTGCTCGAGTGGGTGAAGGCCAACCCGGCTCGCAACCGCGAGAGCGTCAACGCCTGATCGCAACGATCCTGTCGGCCCGCTGATCGTCACCGCGACGATGGGGCGGGCCGACTTCGCGTGGGCGGACGCGCTGCGTCGCACGCACTTCCCGCCCGCGCGCAACGTCGTTCGCGCACACATCAGCCTGTTCCATCACCTCCCGCCCGCGCGGCTGGCGGAGTTGGAACGGCTGGTGCGGGAGCTGACCATGGGCCCCCCACCCGCCGCCATGCTGGAGGCGCCACGCTCGCTCGGACGCGGGGTGGCGTTCGACGTGCGGTCGCCTGAACTGCTCGAACTGCGCGACGTGGTGGCTGAGCGCTTCGCCGCCGACCTCATCCCGCAGGACCGCGCTAAGCCGCGGCTCCACATCACCGTCCAGAACAAGGTCGATCCGGCCACCGCGCGCGCAACGCTCGCCGTGCTGGCGGAAGGCTTTGTGGCGCGTCCTCTGTCGATCGCCGGGGTTGCGATATGGGAGTATCTGGGCGGACCGTGGCGCCCCCTTTCCGAGTATCGCTTTCGCGGGCGAGGCGCTTGACCCCCGCGAGCCGCATTCATATAGCCCCCGCTCGCCGCCGGGCCCTGCCCGCCGCGACGCGCCGATGGACGGCGGAGTAGCTCAGCTGGTTAGAGCAGCGGAATCATAATCCGCGTGTCGGGGGTTCAAGTCCCTCCTCCGCTACCATCGCCATTCCCGACGATCTCCCCCGGTGCGGGGGTTGCGCGATTTGGCGCTTCGGCGCGAGTTCCCGCCCCGCCGGCTTCGCATTCGCAGCCGAGCGCGGTAGCGGGGGATGATGCGATACGATCTTGCCAGCAGCGGTGCGGGCGGCACCTGGGCGCGGCTCAAGGCGTTGGAGGGGGTGCGCTGCGTGCCCGAACCGCGCGTGCAACAAGCCTTCATCCCGCGCTTCTGCGACGAGGCGACGTGCGCTGCGCTGATCGAGCGGATCGACGCGGCGGTGCGGCCCTCTACGATTACCGACGACATCGGCGATCCCGAGTTTCGCACCAGCCTGACCGGCGACCTCTCGCATGCCGATCCGCTGGTCGCGGAACTGGACGCGCGGCTGGCGGCGCTGACGGGGATCGACCCTGCCTGTGGGGAGCCGCTTCAGGGCCAGCGCTACGATCCTGGCCAGCAATTCAAGGGGCACACCGATTATTTCGAGCCGACGGGCATCGACTATGAAGCGCACACGCGGGTGTCCGGCCAGCGGACGTGGACCGCGATGCTCTACCTCAACACCGTCGACGCGGGCGGGGCGACGCGCTTCGCCTCGATCGACCGCATCTACAAGCCCGAGCGCGGCAAGCTGCTGCTGTGGTGCAACCTCGACCCCGATGGCGAACCCAACCCCTGGACGCTTCACCACGCGATGAAGGTGCGCAAGGGGCGCAAATACGTCATCACCAAATGGTACCGCGAACGCCCGTGGCCGTGGGGGTGAGGGGGGATCCTCGTCCGCCTGCCCCCGCTCTCAGTTAGGCTCACCCCCGCAGCTCTCTTCGCCAGCCTGGACTAGTCTCCCGCAAGCGCACGGAGGAGGCTGAAACAAGCGCAGCATGACGGCGTGGCGGAGGGAAGTCATCGGTGCTCCGGCGAAGCCCGGAGCGGTGGTGGGACCTGATCGACCTTCCCCCTCGCACCCCCACGCGCTACGCTCTCTGCAATGTCCCTCCCCGACCCCCGCGAACGTCGTGAGCGCCACGAGGCGTTGCAGTCGAAATTGTGGCTCGTCGTGCTGGCGCTGGTCATCGTGCTGACCGTCGCGCGGCTGTGGATGGCGGGCTGACCGGCACGCTTGGCGTCACCGCTGCGACCGGGTAGGGGCGCGGAAAGTTTCAGGAGTAACGAACAGTGCGGCAGATCGATCATTTCATCGTCGGCGGAGCGGGCGGCGCGGCCACGCGGCAAGGTGACGTGTTCGATCCCAACAGCGGCGCCGTGCAGGCACGCGTGCCGCTGGGCGACCGCGCGCTGCTCGATCGTGCCGTCGCTGCCGCGCAGGCTGCGCAGCTCGACTGGGCGGCGACCAACCCGCAACGCCGCGCGCGCGTCATGTTCCGCTTCAAGGAACTGGTCGAGGCGCGCATGGATGAGCTCGCTCGCCTCCTCTCGAGCGAGCACGGCAAGGTCATTGCCGATTCAAAGGGCGACATTCAGCGCGGGCTCGAGGTGATCGAGTTCGCCTGCGGCATCCCGCACGCGCTGAAGGGTGAGTACACGCAGGGCGCCGGGCCGGGCATCGACGTCTATTCGATGCGCCAGCCGATCGGCATAGGGGCGGGCATCACGCCGTTCAACTTCCCGGCGATGATCCCGCTGTGGATGAGCGGGGTGGCGATCGCCTGCGGCAACGCCTTCATCATCAAGCCGTCGGAGCGCGACCCGTCGCTTCCCGTCCGTCTTGCCGAGCTTTTCCTCGAAGCGGGGCTGCCCGAAGGCATCTGCCAGGTCGTGCACGGCGACAAGGAGATGGTCGACGCGATCCTCGATCACCCGGCGATCGGTGCGGTCAGTTTCGTCGGTTCCTCCGACATCGCGCACTATGTCTACAATCGCGGCGTCGCGGCGGGAAAGCGCGTGCAGGCGATGGGCGGCGCCAAGAATCACGGCATCGTCATGCCCGACGCGGACCTCGATCAGGTGGTCAACGACCTCGCCGGAGCGGCCTTTGGCTCGGCTGGCGAGCGTTGCATGGCGTTGCCGGTGGTCGTTCCGGTTGGCGATGCGACCGCCGACCGCCTGCGCGAGAAACTCATCCCCGCCATCGAAGGGCTTCGCGTGGGGGTCTCGACCGACGCCGACGCGCACTATGGCCCGGTGGTGACGGCCGCGCACAAGGCCAAGGTCGAAGGCTGGATCCAGACCGCCGCGGACGAAGGGGCGGAGATCGTCATCGACGGGCGCGGCTTTACACTGCAGGGGCACGAACAGGGCTTCTTCGTCGGGCCGACGCTGATCGATCGTGTCACGCCGCAGATGAAGAGCTATCAGGAGGAAATCTTCGGACCCGTCCTCCAGATCGTGCGCGCGCCGGATTTCGAGGCCGCGCTGCGGCTGCCGAGCGAGCATCAATATGGCAACGGCGTCGCTATCTTCACGCGCAGCGGCCACGCCGCGCGGGAGTTTGCGGCGCGGGTCAACGTCGGTATGGTCGGGATCAACGTGCCGATCCCGGTGCCCGTCGCCTACCACAGCTTCGGCGGGTGGAAGCGCTCCGCTTTCGGCGACGTCAACCAGCATGGCATGGAGGGCGTGCGCTTCTGGACCAAGGTCAAAACCGTCACCCAGCGTTGGCCGGGCGACGACAGCGCGATGTGCACCGTGGCGGAAGACGGCGGTCCCGCGCGGCTGTCGGGCGACGCTTTCGTCATCCCGACGATGCGTTGATCCGGAGCGGAGCTTGTCGACGATCTGAAGAAACCAGATGGTCGGACCAAGCAAAGCGCTGAAAAAGCGGCGCTCGTGAGAAAGTTACGCAGGCGCAACGATCTGCGGTCATGGGTAGGAGAGGCGCGACGTGACTGATGATGTATCGAGGGCGCGTATTGCCTTTATCGGGCTCGGCAACATGGGCGGCGGTATGGCCGCGAACCTGGCGAAGGCGGGCCTCGAAGTGCGCGCGTTCGACCTTAGCTCGGACGCTCTGTCACGCGCACGGAGCGCCGGGTGCGACACCTGCCAGTCCGCCGCCGAAGCCGTCGCTGGAGCGGACGCGGTGGTGACGATGCTCCCCGCGGGACGCCACGTCGCGCAGGTCTACGATGAAGCGGTGATCTCGAACGTTGCGCGCGGCACGCTGCTCATCGACTGTTCGACGATCGACGTCGCGACCGCGCGAGCCAACGCCGGACGCGCGCGTGAGGCCGGGCTGGAATCGGTCGATGCGCCGGTGTCCGGCGGGATCGCAGCGGCGAACGCGGGCACGCTCACCTTCATGGTGGGTGGCAGCGAGGAGGGGTTCGCTCGCGCCCAGCCGATCCTCGCCGCCATGGGCAAGGCCGTCATCCACGCCGGTGGCCACGGTGCCGGGCAGGCGGCCAAGATTTGCAACAACATGATCCTCGGCGCGACGATGGCGGCAACGGCCGAGGCACTTGCGCTGGCGGAGCGGCTGGGGCTCGACCCGCAGCGTTTCTACGACATCGCCAGCGTGTCGTCGGGCCAGAGCTGGTCGCTCACAAGCTATTGTCCGCTCCCCGGCGTCGGGCCCGACAGCCCCGCCGACCGCGGGTATGAGGGGGGCTTTGCCGCCGCGCTGATGCTCAAGGACATGCGGCTGGCAATGGAGGCGGCGCACAGCGTGGGCGCGCAGGTGCCGATGGGGGAGCGAGCGACGCAGCTCTACGAATCGATCGACGGCAGCCGCGATTTCTCCTCGATCATCTCGCGCTACCGCTGAACCCCCGCCGCGCCGCGGCGCGTAGCTGCTCGGCCATTTCAGCGCCGTGGATAGCCCAGTCGAAGCGGGCATGCGTGCGCGCGGACAGGGCTTGCGGGTCGTGCGGCTGTGCCAGCAGCGAGCGAATAGCGGAGGCGATGGCGTCGGGTTCGCGCCGGGTCAGCGCGCCTTCCTGACTATCTCGAATGGCCTCGTGCGCGGATGGTATGTCGGTCGTGACCACGCGCGTTCCGCAGCCCATAGCCTCCACCCAGACGTTGGCGAGACCCTCGCGCTCGGTGGGCAGAACCATCAGATCGGATGCGCGGAACCAGTCGGGCAGATCGTCGTGCTGCACCTGTCCGAGGAATGTAACCGATCCGGTTAGGCCGAGTGCGATCGCTCGATCGCGCAGAGCTTCGCCTTCGGGGCCGCTGCCCGCGACGTACCAGTGAAGGTCGGGGTAATCCTGTAGCAGCTGCGGCAGTGCCTCGAGCAGCAGTCGATGGCCCTTGAGCGGGATCAGCGCCCCGACCGTGAGCAGCGTCGGAAACTCGCGCACTCCAAGCCTGCGCCTCGCCTCGACCCGGCCTGTCGCATGAAAGCGTGTTACGTCGAGCCCCGTGCGGCGCATGGCCATATGCTCTTTCTGGAAACCCATCGCGCGCATGGTCGCGGCCAGATCATCGCTCACCGGAAGAACCGCGCCGGCCTTGCGCGCCGCGGCTTGCATCTGGTCGCGGATCGCTGGCCGGTGGCCCCAGTAGGCGATGTCGCTCCCGCGGGCCGTCACGGCGAAGGGCACGCCAAGCGCCGCGCTCAACCTCGAAGCCGCCGCCGCGTCAGGATGAAAGAAATGCGCGTCGATCACGTCGACCCTTCGCGTTCTCGCAATCTCCTGCGCGATCGGAAGCGCCGCGCGCGCCATCGCCGCCGCATTCCAGCGCGCGCCGTACCGCGGAATCGACAGGAATGACGGCCGGTGGACGCGGATCGACCCGCGCAACTCTTCTCCAGCGGTTGGCGCAGGCGGGCTCAACTTGGGGTGAAGCGACAGCGGCCAGGGCGCTCGAGCGATGGGGGCGATGACCTCGACCTCCACCCCGGGCTGCTGCGCCAACGCCTCGAGCGAACGTGCGACGAAGATGCCGTGATTGGGTGCGGCCGCCGTCGGGAACAAGGAGCTCAGCGCCAGTATACGCAGCGGCCGCGCATCCTCCATCAGTCGAGATGCCTAACCAATGTGGTTGCAAGCCCGATCCACTCCGGTCGCGTTGCAACGACCTGGCGCGCACCGGCGCGCGGGGGCACGATCTGGAGGCGATCACCCTCGGCTGCAATCAACCGTCCGAACGCCCAGCGCCCGCCGCCGCGCGGGACGAGGACGTCGCGGTTGAGGGCTTGCCCGAACCGTTCAGGGTCGAGACGGCGGAGCCATATGCGGTCGCCGGCGCGATAGTCCCCAACCGAAGCCTCCACCTCGATCGCCAGCGTCGCATCGCCGGGGTTCGGGGCACGCAAGCTGCGCTCCCGGGCAGCCTTTACCCCGTCGCTGGTGAGTGTTGCGGTGAGCGTGAGGGTCCCGCTCTCCGCCGCGCCTCCACCGATCAGCGCGGCCGGATCGACACCCAGCGCGGGGGCGAGGCGCATGAGCCAGGGCACGCTCAATGTGCGCGTACCATTTTCCAGCCTGCCAATCGTCTGTGCCGTGGTGCGTGGCCGTGCGCTCGCCGCGACCTCGGCGAGCGTCAGCCCGCGATCGAGCCGCAGACGTTTGAGATTATTCTCCATCGACAGCCCTCCGAGAACCGGAATGGTTCATGCGATGGGATCGCGTAATCGTCAATGGTCGCGCATATGCCGCACGAACGCGCGGGCTGGCGACGGTCACCCCGCCGTGATCGCCTCAGCCATTTCGGCGAGCTCGAGCCAGCGCAGTTCGGCCGCTTCGCGCTCGTCGCGAAGCCGGGCGAGGTCGGCGTTGATCCGCTCGAACTCGGCACGATTGCGCGCGTAGAGGTCTGGATCGCCAAGCTTCGCCTCGCCTGCAGCAATTTCGTTCGCCAACGCATCGACCCGCGCCGGGAGGAGGTCGTAGTCGCGCTGGTCCTTGTAGCTGAGCTTTGCCCGCCGCTGCACCGGTGCGGGCTCTGCTGCGGCGGACTTCGCGGTGCTCGAAGCGCGCGCTACCGGGCGGGGCGCCCGGCGCCTGGCCTCCCAGTCGGCGTAACCGCCCGCGACGATGTCGACGTGGCCCGATCCGTCGAGCCCGAGCGTCACGGTCACCGTGCGGTCGAGAAAGTCACGGTCGTGGCTGACGAGCAGCACCGTCCCCTCATAGTCCGCGATGACCTCCTGCAGCAGGTCGAGCGTTTCGAGGTCGAGGTCGTTGGTCGGCTCGTCCAGCACGAGCAGGTTGGATTCGCGCGCAAACTCGCGCGCTAGAAGCAGCCGTGACTGCTCACCCCCCGACAGCGTCCCGACCCGCGCGTCGATGAGGGCGGGGTCGAACAGGAACTCCTTGAGGTAGCCGCGCAGATGTTTCTTGACGCCACGCACCTCGATCCAGTCACCCCCGTCGGCAAGCACGTCGCGAACGCGCTTTTCGGGCGAGAGGAGGCTGCGCTGCTGGTCGATGACGATGCCGTCGAGCGTCTTGGCGCGGCCGATGCTACCCTCGTCCGGAGCAACCTCTCCGGTTAGAAGTTTGAGCAGCGTCGTCTTGCCTGCGCCATTGGCGCCCACCAGACCTATGCGATCGCCGCGTTGCACCCGGAAACTGAAGTCGCGGATGATGGTGCGGTCGCCGTATCGCTTGGTCACACGCTCGGCGGTGATAACCGACTTGGTTTTGACATCGTCCTTGGCGAGCGCCAGCCGCGCGGTTCCGGCGGGGGCGAGCATCGCCGCGCGTTGTTCGCGCATCCGGTGCAGCGCCTCCAGCCGACCCTGGTTGCGTTTGCGCCGCGCGGTGACGCCGCGCGCCAGCCAGTGCGCCTCGATCTTGAGCTTGGCGTCGAGCTTGTCCGCGGCGCGCGCTTCCTCGGCGTAGGCGTCCTCCATCCACGCCTCGAAGCCACCGAAGCCGACTGCCTTTCGCCGCATGCGCGCGCGGTCGAGCCACAGCGTTTCGCGGGTCAGACGCGTGAGGAAGGTGCGGTCGTGGCTGATGACGATGAAGGCGCCGTTGAAGCGGCCCAGCCAGCCCTCGAGCCAGTCGATCGCGGCGAGATCGAGGTGGTTGGTCGGCTCGTCCAGCAGCAGAATGTCGGGCTCGCTCGCCAGCGCCTTGGCAAGCGCGGCGCGGCGGCGCTCACCCCCGCTTGCAGTGGATGCGTCACGCGTAAGGTCGATCCCGATCTGATCGGCAATCGCTGCCACCTCATGTGCCGCGGGAGCGCCCTCACCGCCGGTGGCGAAGTCGCCTAGCGTCTTGTATCCCGCGAAGCTCGGCTCCTGCTCGAGCATCACGACGCGGGTGCCCGGGACGATAGTGCGCTTGCCCTCGTCCGCTTCGATTTGCCCCGCGATGAGGCGCAGCAGCGTCGATTTGCCCGCGCCGTTGCGGCCGATCAGCGCCAGCCGCTCACGCGCGCCGATGTGCAGGTCGAGGTCGCGGAAGAGCCAGCCGGCGCCTTGCACCAGGCCGAGCCCTTCCCAGGAAAGAAGCGGGGCTGCCATGATCTGCACGCGCTTAGAGCGCTTGGCCGCGAACGCCAAGCGGCACCGAACAGCGGGCTGCTGCGTTCAGTGTCGCGTCAGCCGGCGCTCCGCATGCGGACGTCGCAGCAAAGGAGTTTCGGAACATGAGGGTGATCGCCAGACTGGCGTTGTTGGGTTCCATCGCCGCGCTAAGCGCGCCGTCATACGCGCAGGTGCAGGGGGGAGAGGCTCGGGTGAGCGACACACGGGATGCGATGCTGAGCTTTACCATCACCGAAACGCTGCGCCGCGCGCCCGACCGCGCGACCATTGGCGCCGGCGTTACGACGCAGGCGACGACCGCGGTGGAGGCGATGCGCCTCAATGCCGATCGCATGGCCGGGGTGATCCGCACGCTCCGCGCGCGCGGCGTGCCGGAGCGGAACATTCAGACGAGCGGCATCCAGCTCAACCCGCAATATGACCACACCCCGACCCAACGTGGCGAGCCGGCTCGGTTCACCGGCTATCAGGTAACCAATCAGGTGACGGTTATCAGCGAGGACATCGCCAACCTTGGCCGCCTGCTCGATGCGTTGGTCGAGGCTGGCGGCAACAACCTCAACGGGCCGAACTTCTATGTCGACAAGCCGGAGGAGGGGCTGGAGTCCCTGCGTGCCAGCGCGATGCGCAAAGCCGAAGCGCGCGCGGCGGAGTATGTGCGGCTGGTCGGCGCGAGGGGTGCGCGTCTGGTGAGCGTGACCGAGGGGGGCGGGGGGTTCTCGCCCCAGCCGATCGCTTACGCACGCGCTATGAACGTCTCCGCGGCCGCGGACACGGAGGTGAGCCCGGGTGAGGTCGGCACCGGCCTGACGCTCTCGTTCCAATACCGCCTCGAACGCTGAGCGATTTGATAGCGGCGCACTCCTCGCTTGCGGATCGAGGGGGGCGCCGCTATCGCGCCCCGGCCCCGCCACTGGACGGCCGGGCATTCGCGCGTGGCGACCGTAGCTCAGCTGGTTAGAGCACCGGTTTGTGGTACCGGGGGTCGCGGGTTCGAGCCCCGTCGGTCGCCCCACGCGCGCCCCCTCACAAGTTGCATACGAAACCATGTGGACGGCCCGTGCCGCGGGGAGTAGGCGCGCGTCGCTTTTCGTGACTGGTTGGAGACTGACGCCCGTGACTGCCCCCTGGATGCTGCCCGACTTCGACAATCACGAAGGCGTGCACATCGTCTCCGATGGCCCGAGCGGATTGACGGCGGTCATTGCGATTCACTCGACGCACCGCGGCCCCGCGGCGGGCGGCGCGCGCTACTGGCACTACGCCGACCCCGAAGCGGCGATCACCGACGCGCTGCGGCTGTCGCGCGGAATGAGCTACAAGAACGCGATGGCGGACTTGCCGCTTGGCGGTGGCAAGGCGGTGCTGCTCGCCCCCGCGCGGGGCGCCGAGAAAAGCGCGGAATATCTCGCCGCGTTCGGTCGCGGGGTGGAGTCGCTCGGCGGCCGGTATGTGACGGCGGAAGATGTCGGCATGTCGGTCGACAACATGATCGCTATCGGCCGCGCCACGCGCCACGTGTCAGGCCTGCCAGTGGCGGAGGGGAGCGCGGGCGGCGATCCCGGTCCGTTTACTGCGCACGGCGTATATCTGGGCGTTCTCGCGGCGATCAAGCGCGGCCTTGGCAAGGACGGAGCAAGCGGCGTTCATGTCGCGGTTCAGGGCGTCGGCAGCGTCGGCGGCGGCGTCGCGCGCAAGCTCGCCGCGGATGGCGCCAAGCTGACCCTGGCGGACGTCGACCAGGCGCGTGCGGCAAAACTGGCGGGGGAACTCGGCGCGGAAGTCGCGGACCCGCAGGCGATCCTTGCCATGCCGTGCGACGTGTTGAGCCCCAATGCGCTGGGAGCGATCCTCGACGAACAAAGCATCGCCGCGTTGCAGACGAGCGTCGTCGCGGGCGGAGCGAACAATCAGCTTGCCACCCCGGCGGACGGCCAGCGTCTGCTCGACCGCGGCGTCCTCTACGCGCCAGACTATGTCATCAACGCGGGCGGGATCATCAACGTCGGGCTCGAGTATCTCGGCCAGGGTGGGCGCGACGAGGTCATGGCGCGGATCGCGAAGATTCCGGTCCGGCTCGAGCAGATTTGGGCGGAAAGCGAAACGCAGCGCCGTCCCGCGAGCGACGTCGCCGACACGATGGCGCAGGCGCTGATCGGGCGGTGAGGCTGGGCTCCTGCTCGGAAGACAGTTGAAGTAGCGCGAAGACCGTCCGTCGCCCCGGACTTGATCCAGGGTCGGGCTCTTTCCAGCGGCGGTCGAGAGGAAGCCCAGCCCCGGATCAAGTCCGGGGCGACGTGGTCTGAGGGCCCGCGAATTTTGGCGGCGCGGTTTGTTCGCTCGACAACAGCATCTGCGAACGCTCGAGTAGCGCAGCCCTTCACAACCCCCGCGGTCCAGAGTAACGGCGCGCGCGTGCACAAATTCGCGAATCCGGCGCGGTTCCTGCGCATCGCGCGGCCGCTGACGCCGTGGCTGCTGTGGCTCGGGCTCGCGCTGCTGGTGGCGGGGGCCTACGCCGGGCTCGCCGTCGTTCCGCCCGAGGCCAAGCAGGGCAATACCGCGCGTATCCTCTACGTCCACGTGCCTGCCGCGTGGCTGGGAATGGGCGGCTGGGCTGGTCTGGCGATCGCTGGGCTGGTGCAGCTGGTCTGGCGCCATCCGCTCGCCGGGATCGCCGCTCGGGCAATGGCCATCCCGGGCGCGCTGTTTACCGCGCTGTGCCTCGCCACCGGCTCGATCTGGGGCAAGCCATCGTGGGGCACATGGTGGGCGTGGGATGGGCGCATGACGTCGATGCTGGTGCTGCTGTTCCTTTACGTGGGATACATCGCCTTCACGAGCCTCGACGGCAGCAAGGGCTCGGTCAGCCGGGCGGCGGCGATCTATGCGCTGCTGGGCGCGATCAACCTTCCGATCATCAACCGGTCGGTGGTGATCTGGCGCACGCTGCACCAACCGGCGAGCATCAGCGTCGGAAAGAGCGCAATTGCGCCGGAGCTGCTCTGGCCGCTCGGGCTGACGGTCGTCGGCTTCAGCCTGTTGTTCGGCGCGCTGGTGCTGATGGGCATGCGCGCAGTGATCGCCGACATGCGGGTCGATGCGCGACTGCGGCGGCTGGCGGAGGGATGAGCGCGATGCCGCCCAATTGGGACTTCGTCGCTGCCGCCTACGCGCTGACCGCGCTGACGACGTTCGGCACGCTTTTTTGGAGCTGGCGGCGCATGCGTCGGGCGGAGGCGCGGGCGCAGGCGCTGCGGGAGCGCGACTGATGGCGATGGCACCCAAGCGCCAGCGGCTGGTGCTCGCCATCGCCGCGCTGATCGCCGTGGCGATCGCCGGGCTGATCGCGACCTATGCGCTCCAATCGCAGGCGGCATTCTATCTAACGCCGAGCGAGGCGAGGGAGCAGTCGGTCGCCCCGGGGCGCGACGTGAGGCTGGGCGGGATGGTCGAGCGTGGCAGTCTCATCCGTAGCGGCGACGGGCTCGACCTACGCTTCCGGCTGACCGACGGCACGACCGCGCTCTCCGTGCGCTATCGCGGGATCACCCCGGATTTGTTCGCCGAAGGGTCGGGCGCGGTCGCCGACGGCCATTTCGCGAGCGATGGCGTGTTCGTCGCCACCCACATCCTCGCCAAGCATGACGAGAATTACGTCCCGCCGCAGATGACCAAGGCTCTGGAGCAGCGCGCGGCGGCGGGCGACGGCGCGACTGCCCGCGGAGCCGCGGCGCGCCCGTGATCGCCGAGCTCGGCCATGCCCTTCTATGGATGGCGAGCGTGCTGGCGCTGCTGCAGATCGTCAGCGGCGTGCGGGAACTGCGCGGCGGTGCAACGGTGTTGCGCGCCCGCCCGCTCGCGGTGGCACAAGGCGCGCTGACGTTGGCGGCGTTCGCGCTGCTTATCTGGCTGTTCGGCATCACCGACCTGTCGGTGGACCTCGTCGCGCGCAACAGCGCGCTCGACAAGCCGCTCATCTACAAGCTGACCGGTGCGTGGGGGAACCACGAAGGCTCGATGTTGCTGTGGCTCGCCATCCTGTCGCTGTCGGGCATGAGCGTGGCGCTGTTCGAGCGGCGGCTAGACCGCCCGACGCTGACCGCGACGCTGACCGCGCAGGCGGCGCTGAGCCTGGGTTTCTACGCTTTCCTGTTGCTGGTCTCCAATCCGTTCGCGCGGCTGTTCCCGTCGCCTGCGCAAGGAGCGGGGCTCAACCCGCTGTTGCAGGACCCCGGCCTCGCCTTTCATCCGCCGACGCTTTACCTCGGCTACGTCGGCCTCTCGGTCGCGTTCAGCTTTGCGGTCGGCGCGCTGGTGACGGGGGTGATCGGCCCGGCGTTTGCGCGCGCGATGCGGCCGTGGGTGCTGGGGAGCTGGATCTTCCTCACGCTCGGCATCGTCGCGGGGAGCTATTGGGCTTACTACACGCTCGGCTGGGGCGGCTGGTGGTTCTGGGACCCGGTCGAAAATGCCTCGCTGATGCCGTGGCTGGCGGCGACTGCGCTGCTGCATTCGGTGAGCGTCACCGCCACCCGCGATGCACTGCGGGCTTGGACGCTCATGCTAGCGGTCATCGCCTTTTCGATGTCGATGATCGGCACCTTCATCGTGCGCTCGGGGCTGCTGACGAGCGTGCACAGCTTTGCCGTCGATCCGGAGCGCGGCACGTTCATCCTCGCCCTCCTCATCCTCTACATCGGCGCGGCGCTGGCGCTGTTCGGATGGCGGGCGGGCGCGGTGCGGGAGGGCAAACTCTTTGCCCTGTGGAGCCGTGAGGGCGGGATCGTCGTCAACAATCTGCTGCTGACCGCGATCCTGTTCATCGTGCTGGTGGGCACGCTCTACCCCATCGTCGCAGAGGCGCTGGGCTCGCGCATCTCGGTCGGACCGCCTTACTTCAACGTCGCCGCCGGGGTGCCCGCACTAATCATGGTGGCTGTGCTGATGGTCGGGCCGCTGCTGCGCTGGCGTAAGGACCGGCCGGAACGCGCGCGGCGCTGGCTGCCGTTGATGCTGGGCGCCACCCTCGTCGCAGGGGGCGCAGCGTGGGCGCTGATCCCGAACATCCGTCTGCTCCCGCTCGCCGGGCTGTCGCTGGCCGCGCCGCTGGCGCTGCTGTCGCTGGCGCCCCTCGCCGGGCGCAAGCTTTCGCGCGCGCCGCTGACGCTGTGGGGGATGGTCATCGCGCACCTGGGCGTCGCGGTGGCGCTGGCGGGGATGGCGAGCGAGAGCGCGCTCACCAGCGAACGTCTCGCCAGCCTGCGCGTCGGCGAAACCAGCAGCGTCGCGGGCTGGCAAGTGAAGCTCGACGACGTGCGCCCTCGCGCGGGGGAGAACTTCACCGCGCTCGAGGCGGTGGTGCGGTTGCGCCGCGGGAGCGATGAGGTGGTGCTGCGCCCGCAGTCGCGGAACTTCGTGCGGCCGGAGATGCAGACCTCGGTCGCGGCGCTGGCGACGCGTGTCGATGGGCAGCTATACGCGGTGCTGGGCGGGGGGCTGGAGGATGGCCGCTGGCCGTTGCGGCTTTGGTGGAAACCGTTTGTCTGGGCGATCTGGTTCGGCGGCGGCATGATCGCGCTCGGGGGCGCGCTGGCGCTGATCGGCCGGCTCCAGCCACTGCGTGCCTGGCGCGCGCGGCGACGGCAGAAGCCGCGCGTCGGTCCCTATGCGAGGCGTTACGCATGAGCCGACGGCTGATCTGGCTGCCGCTGGCGCTGCTCGCCGCGCTTGCCGTGGTGTTCGCGTGGCGGCTCAGCCATCCCGGCGAAGTGAGCGTGCGGTCGCAGCAGGTGGGGCAGACGATCGCGCCGCTCGATCTGCCGCCGGCGCGGCCGGACCGACCCGGCGTGACCGCCGCGCTGCTCAGCGACGGTCGGCCCAAGCTGGTCAACCTGTTCGCGAGCTGGTGTGTCCCCTGCCGGGCGGAAGCGCCCGAGCTCGACGCGCTGCAGCGCGCAGGCGTGCCGATCGTCGGCATCGCCATCCGCGACAGCGCGCCCGCGCTGGAACGCTTCCTGCGGGAGACGGGCAATCCGTACGCCGCGATCGGCGACGATCCGCGTAGCCGCGCGATGCTCAGCCTGGGGGCGGCGGGAGTGCCCGAAACCTTCGTCATCGACGGAAGCGGGCGGATCGTCGAGCAGTTCCAGGGACCGCTCACCCCCGCCGACCGGCCGCGACTGATGGCGGCGCTGCAAAGGGCAGGGCGATGAAGCGCGCGCTGTTCGCTGCCGCGCTGCTGCTGACGCCGCTTCCAACGCTGGCGCAGCAGGCGGTGCCGCCCGCGCCCTACGCCTATACGCAGATCGCCGACCCCGCGAAGGAGCGGGCGGCGCATGATCTGATGGCGACGCTGCGCTGCCTCGTCTGCCAGGGTCAGTCGCTGATCGATAGCGACGCCGCGCTCGCGGGCGACATGCGGCACGAGGTGCGCAGTCGCATCGCTGCGGGGGAGAGCCCCGATGCAGTGCGCGCGTGGCTGATCCAGCGCTACGGGCTGTGGGTCACCTACGACCCGCCGCTGACCCCTGCGACCGCGCTGCTCTACGCCGCGCCACTGCTCGCGCTGGGGGGCGGGCTGCTGATTGCGTTGCGGCGGTTCCGCCGGCGCCGGGGTGAGCGCGCCGGATGACGACGGCGCTGCTCATCCTCGCCGTGGCGGTGCTGACGATCGGCGGACTGTGGCTCGCGCATCGGACGCGGCCGAGCGCGCGCGCGCCGCTGTTCGCGACGGTGGCGCTCGGCGCTGCGGCCTATTTCGTGATGGGCTGGCCGGGGCTCGGATCGACGCCGGCCCGCCATCAGGCGCCCGTGCAACTGGGGGCCCCGCTCGACGACCTGCGCGCGCGGTTGACCACGCAAGGGAGCCGCTCGGCAGTCCTCCTCAACTTTGCCGACAGCTTGATCCGCAACGAGCGCGGCGGGGATGCGGCGCGCATGCTCGAGCGCGCGGTCGAGCGCCGGCCGCGCGATCCCGACCTCTGGCTGGGCTACGCCAACGCTCTGGTCGCGGCGAGCGATGGCCGCCTCTCCCCCGCGGCGGAGGCGGCCTATGCCCGCGCTGCAGCGCTTGCGCCGGGCAGCCCGGGTCCGGCGCTGTTCCGCGCCACCGCGCTTGGCAAGACCGACCCCGAAGCGGCGCGGGCGGAGTTCGCCCGCCTGCTCGCCTCGGCACCGCCCAACGCATGGTGGCGGGCGCGTGTGGAACAGCGGCTTGCGTCGCTGCCGCCCGCGCCTACACAACCGCGTCCCGACTCGGAGTAGATCGTTCCGATGAACAGTGCCGACGCCGCCCCCGTTGCTCAGTCCGAGACCGCGGGGCTCCCTGACGAACGGGGACACCATATCCAGGGCAGCCTCGGCAAGCTGATGCTCGGCGCTACCGGTGTCGTGTTCGGCGACATCGGCACAAGCCCGATCTACGCCTTTCGCGAAACATTCGTCGGGCACCATCCGATGTCGCCCACACCGGGGCACGTGATGGGCGTGCTCAGCTTGATCTTCTGGTCGATGATGATCGTGGTGACGTTCAAATATGTCAGCATCATCATGCGCGCCGACAACAAGGGGGAGGGTGGCAGCCTTGCGCTGCTGGCGCTGATCAACCGCTCGACCGGGGGCAGCCGCCGCTGGACCGCGCCGATCGTGGTGCTCGGCGTGTTCGCGACCGCGCTGTTCTACGGCGATTCGATGATCACCCCCGCGATGTCGGTGCTGTCCGCTTCTGAAGGTCTGAAGGAAGTCAGCCCGGTTTTCGAACCGTTCGTGCTGCCCTTCGCGGTAATGCTGCTGGTCGGCCTGTTCCTCATCCAGTCGCGAGGGACGGCGAAGGTGGGGGCGCTGTTCGGTCCGATCATGCTCGCCTATTTCGGCACCATTGCCGTCCTCGGCGTGGTGCAGATGGTGGGCAATCCGGGGATCCTGTGGGCCCTCTCGCCGCACCACGCGATCATCTTCCTCGCCGAAACGGGCTTCGCTGGCTTCCTTGCGCTGGGGACGGTGGTTCTGGCGATCACCGGCGCCGAAGCGCTTTACGCCGACATGGGCCATTTCGGGCGCAAGCCGATCAGCTGGGCCTGGTATCTGATCCTCGTCGCGCTGATGCTCAACTATCTGGGGCAGGGCGCGATGATCCTGTCGGGCGACGCGGCGCACGCGGCGGAGATGATCAAGAACCCGTTCTTCCTGCTCGCGCCCGAGCAATATCGCATCGGGCTCGTCATTCTCGCTATCCTCGCCTCGTTGATCGCGAGCCAGGCGGTGATTTCCGGCGCCTTTTCGCTGACGCAGCAAGCGATCCAGCTGGGCTTCATCCCGCGCCTCAGGATCACGCACACGTCGGAGCATGCGGCGGGGCAGATTTATATCCCGAGCCTCAATTGGGCGCTGATGATCGCGGTGCTGCTGCTGGTGCTGTCGTTCCGCACCTCCTCCAACCTCGGCGCGGCCTACGGTATCGCGGTGACCGGGGCGATGTTCATCGACACCTGTCTGCTGGCGGTCGTGCTGTTCAGCCTGTGGAAGTGGAACCGCCTGCTCGCCGGGCTGCTGATCGCAATCTTCTTCACCGTCGACCTCGCCTATTTCGGCTCCAACCTCCTCAAGGTGCCCGATGGCGGCTGGGTGCCGCTGGTGGTCGGGCTCGCGATCTTCACGCTGCTCACCACCTGGGCGCGCGGGCGCAAGCTGATGCAGGACCGGATGGCGGAAGGTTCGATGCCGATGCCGCTGTTCGTGGAAAGCGCGGCGGGGAGCGCGACGCGCGTCCCCGGCACCGCGGTCTTCATGACCAGCGCATCGTCGGGCGTACCCGCGGCGCTGCTCCACAACCTCAAGCACAACAAGGTGTTGCACGAACGCATCGTCCTGCTGACGGTCGAGATCCGCGACGTGCCCTTCGTCGATGAGGAAAAGCGCGCGTCGGTCGAGGATCTGGGCCACGGCTTCAGCCGCCTGATCCTGCGCTACGGCTTCATGCAGTCGCCCGACGTACCGGCTGCGCTTGGCGCCCTTACCGCGTGCGGCCCCAAGTTTCGCATGATGGACACCAGTTTCTTCCTGTCGCGCCAGACGCTGCTCGCGTCCGACAAGCCGGGGATGCTGATCTGGCGCGAAAAGCTGTTCGCGTGGATGCTGCGCAACGCGGAAAGCGCCATGGAGTTCTTCAAGCTCCCCACCAACCGCGTCGTGGAGCTGGGGAGCCAACTCGAAATCTGACCCCTTTTATATCGGAGACCCAATAGTGAGCGCACTTCCTACCGACGGTCGCGAACTCGTCTCCACCGCGACAAACGACGGGCGCATCCGGCTGGCGCTCCGCCCGCAGCAGCTCGCCCCGCTGGCCGAGGGCGAGGTGCTGATCCGGGTCGAGGCGAGCCCGGTGAACCCGTCGGACATGGGACTGCTGTACGCCGTAGCTGACCCTGCCTCCGCACGGCGTGATGGCGATGCTTTGACGCTCGACATTCCTGAGAAGTGGCGTCGCGCGGTCGGCGGACGGCTCGACCAGGCGATGCGCGTCGGCAACGAAGGCGCGGGCACAGTCATCGCTGCGGGAAACTCGAGCGAGGCGCAGGCGCTGCTCGGGCGCGTCGTGGCGACCTTTGGCGGCGCGATGTACGCGACCTACCGCGTCGCGCGGGCGAGTGACTGTTTGCTTCTTCCCAAGGGCGCCAGCGCTTCGGAAGGGGCGTCGCTGACGGTCAACCCGCTCACCGCGATGGCGATGGTCGGACAGATGCGTCGCGATGGGAAAGCCGCGCTGGTGCACACCGCCGCAGCCTCGAACCTCGGCCAGATGCTGGTGCGCTACACCGCGAGTGAGGGCGTGCCGCTGGTCAACATCGTCCGCTCGCCCGCGCAGGTCGAATTGCTCCGTGGCCTCGGCGCGCGCCATGTCATCGACACCAGCGCCGACGGCTGGAACGCGGCGCTGATCGACGCGCTGGTCGAAACCGACGCGACGCTCGCCTTCGACGCGATCGGCGGCGGTCGGCTCGCCGGACAGCTGCTGAGCGCGATGGAGGCGGCGCAGGTGCGCAAGGGTGCGAGCTATTCCGTCTACGGCACCAACGTCTGGAAACAGGTCTATATCTTCGGCGCGCTCGACACCGGCCCGACCGAATTCACGCGCAATTTCGGGCTGCAGTGGGGCATCAGCGGCTTTCTCCTCACGCCATATCTGATGAAGGCTGGCGCTGAGGAGGTGGCGGCGATGCGCGCGCGTGTCGTGGCCGAGCGCGCGACGACGTTCGCCAGCCACTACACGCAGGCGGTGAGCCTGTCCGAGATGCTCGATCCGCAAGTGACCCAGGCCGCGGCGGCGAAAAGCACCGGCGCCAAGCTGCTGATCGACCCGAGCAGGGGGTGACCCAACTCTGCCCTCCCCCTTGTGGGGAGGGGCAGGGGTGGGGGCCGAGCCGCGTCTGCGGCTCGTTGAGAAACAGTCGCACAGCCCCGCGGTGAGCCTCCGCCGCTCTCAGACGCGAGCGGGCCCCCACCCCCAACCCCTCCCCACAAGGGGGAGGGAAGAGGTTTCACCCCCACGGCGCCTTTTCGCCCTCCGGCGGGCGATAGCGGATGAGACCCTCTTGCGCGGTGCTCGCCACCAGGCGGCCGTCGCGGGTGAAGAAACGGCCACGGTTGAACCCTCTCCCGCGCCCGGCCCAAGGGCTGTCGGTGGCGTAGAGCAGCCAATCGTCGACACGAAAATCGTCGTGAATCCACAGCGCATGGTCGAGGCTTGCGGTCAGCATCCCCGGCTTGGTCCAGTTGACCCCGTGCGGCAGGACGGACGTCCCCAGCAGCATCATGTCCGATGCGTAGGCGAGGATCGCGCGGTGCATCGCGGCATCGTCCCCGATCGGCGCACCGAGCCGCATCCACGCGTGGCTGAGCGCCGGCTGCGGAACGGGCCGGGTGAGGCTGCGGCGCTCGACCGGGCGAATTTCGATCGGCCGCATGCGCTGGAAGCGGGTCATGAGCTTAGCCGCCTTGTCGTCCGCCTCCGCCTCGATGCGCTCGATTTCGGTCATCAGATCTTCGGGCGGCGGCACGTTGGGCATCGCCTCTTCGTGCGCGAAGCCGGGCTCGAGCTTGTGGAAGCTCGCGGTCATGGTCAGGATCGGGCGCCCGCGCTGCGCCGCCACCACTCGCCGCGTCGAGAAACTGCCGCCGTCGAAATCGGGCTCGACGCTATAGTCGATCGCCAGCCCCTCCTCGCCCGCGCGCATGAAATAGCAGTGGAGCGAATGGAGCAGCCGGTCGGGTTCCACCGTCCGCGTCGCGGCGACGATCCCCTGACCGATCACCTGCCCCCCGAACACCCGCCCGCGCCCCCCCGGCTGCGGCGCTCCGGTAAAGGCAAGCTCCCCCATCGGCGCGAGGTCGAGCAACCCCAGCAACTGCGCAACTCGCCCCTCGATGGTCGGAGCAGGGGCATCGATGGGGAGGGCGGTGGGGTGGGGAAGGTCGGCCATCGGAGCCGCTTAGCGCGTGAGTGGCGGCGTGCCTATCGCCACACGATGAGGACGGAAGAGCGGAGCCTCGTTTATCGCCACTGAGCCTTTTCGGAGGTTCAGGTGGAGTAAGAAGCTCCGACAGCGGACCTGTTCCAGCGCAACCTGGGGAACCCAACGTCAACGTGCCGTTAGTTCCCCTTCGCAGGTGGGAGCGCATCACTCGCCGGGATCGCACTCGCGGGCGCGGTTGGCTGCACCAGTTCCGGCCTCGGGCGCAGGGCGAACAGCAGGACGGCGGCGATCAAGGCGGCGGTGGCGAGCGCGGCGCTGATATTGCGCTGTTTGGGGCGCTCCAGCAGGTGCAGCGTCATGGCGGCGGAGGCAGCCGCGCTTGCCACCGCGAGCGCCAGCGCGGCGAGGGCGAGGAGGTTGATTTCCTGCCGCCGCGCCGCGCCCTGCAGGCGGTCGAGTTCGAGCGCCTGTGCCTCGCGGGCCATGGCGGCGCTGCGTTCGCGGGCGGCTTCGGCGGCGCGGGTGGTGGCGGCGGTGCTTTCTGCGGCAGCCTGTC
>CAKZIN010000031.1 GCA_936933955.1 uncultured Sphingopyxis sp.
GCTGATCGCTACGCGTTGCCGGGAAGCTCGCCACCACCGCGCCGTTGCGGTCGATGTTGTCGATGTTGGTTATGCCCTGACCGCCGCGCCCGGTGCGGCGATATTCGTAGGCGCTCGACAGCTTGCCGTAGCCGTTGGCACAGACGGTGAGGATGAACTGTTCGCGCTCCGAAAGCTCTTCGAAACGCTCGCGGTTGCTCATCTCGCCTTCGCGCTCGGGCTTCCACGGGGCGTAGCGGAGATACTCCTCGCGCTCCTCCATGTTGGTGCCGACGCGGTGGAGGATCGAAAGCGAGATCACCTCGTCCTCGCCTTTCAGCGTCATGCCGCGCACGCCAGTGGAAGTACGGCTCTGAAACTCGCGCACGTCATCGGCGGAGAAGCGGATCGCCTTGCCACAGCGCGACGCGAGTAGCACGTCGTCGCCCGGATCGGTCAGCGCGACGCCGATCAGCCGATCATCGCTACCTTCATCAAAGCGCATCGCGAACTTGCCGTTGCTCGGCACGTTGGCAAAGGCATCCATCGAATTGCGGCGGACATTGCCCTTGGCGGTGGCGAACACGACGTGAAGGTCGCTCCACACCGTCTCGTCCTCGGGCAGCGCGACGACGGTGGAGATCGTCTCCCCCTGCGCCAGCGGGAGGAGGTTGATCATCGGTCGCCCGCGCGTTGCGGGGCCGCCCTCGGGTAGGCGCCACACCTTGAGGCGATAGACCTTGCCGCTGGTCGAGAAGAACAGCACCGGATTGTGGGTCGAGGTGACGAACATCTGCGCGACCGCGTCTTCCTCGCGTGTCGCCATGCCCGCGCGGCCCTTGCCGCCGCGCCGCTGCGCGCGGAAACTGTCGAGGCTGGTGCGCTTGATGTAGCCGTCGTGGGTGACGGTGACGACCATCTCCTCGCGCTCGATCAGGTCTTCATCGTCGATGCCGTCGGCGGCGGGGGCGATGAGCGTACGGCGCGGCGTCGCGAACGCGTCCTTCACCGCCACCAGCTCCTCGCGCATCACGCCATAGAGCTTGGCGCGGTCGCCGAGGATAGCGAGATGCCCCTCGATCGCGGTGGCGAGCAGCTTCAGCTCATCGCCGATCTCGTCCCGTCCGAGCGCGGTGAGGCGGTGGAGCCGCAGCTCGAGGATCGCCTTCACCTGCAGTTCCGACAGCCGATAGACCTCGCCTTCGATATCGCCCTCGATCGCCTCGACGAGGCGGATGTAGGGAGCGATTTCGGCCACCGGGAAGGCCTTGGCGAGCAGCTTGTCGCGAGCGATGGTCGGGGTCGCGCTGCCGCGGATGATCGCCACCACCTCGTCGAGGTTGGTGACCGCGATCACCAGCCCGAGCAACAGGTGCGCCCGCTCGCGCGCCTTGTTGAGCTCATATTTGGTGCGGCGGGTGATGACCTGCTCGCGAAAGGCGATGAAGCTCGTCAGGATGTCGCGCAGCGACAGCGTTTCGGGGCGTCCGCCGCGGATGGCGAGCATGTTTGCAGGGAAGCTCGACTGCGCCGGGGTGTGGCGCCACAGCTGGTTGAGCACCACCTCGGGCGTCGCGTCGCGCTTGAGGTCGATGACGATCCGTACGCCCGCGCGGTTCGATTCGTCGCGGATGTCGCTGACGCCCTCGATCCGGCGTTCCTTGGCGGCTTCGGCAATGCGCTCGACCAGCATCGACTTGCCGACCTGGTAGGGGATCGCCTTCAAGACGATCGACACGCGGTCGCCGCGGCCCTGCTCGATTTCGTGATGCGAGCGCATCATGATCGACCCCCGCCCGGTGGCGTAGGCAGCGCGGATGCCGCCCTGGCCGAGGATCATCGCTCCGGTGGGGAAGTCCGGCCCGGGCACGATCTCCAGCAGCGCTGCGTCGTCGGTCGCCGGATCGTCGATCAGCGCGAGGCAGGCGTCGATCACTTCGCCCAGATTGTGCGGCGGGATGTTGGTCGCCATGCCGACCGCGATGCCGCCCGACCCGTTGACGAGCAGGTTGGGGAAGCGCGCCGGGAGCACCGTCGGCTCCATCCGGCTGGCATCGTAGTTGGGGGTGAAGTCGACAGTGTCCTTGTCGAGGTCGTCGACCAGCACCATTGCCGCCTTGGCGAGGCGCGCTTCGGTATAACGCATCGACGCCGGCGGGTCGGGATCCATCGACCCGAAGTTGCCCTGACCGTCAATCAGCGGCAGCCGCATCGACCAATCCTGCGTCAACCGCGCGAGCGCGTCGTAGATCGCGCTGTCGCCGTGCGGGTGATAATTACCCATCACATCGCCGACGATCTTGGCCGATTTCTTGTAGGCGCGGCCCGGCACGAACCCGCCTTCGTCCGCCGCGAACAGGATGCGGCGGTGGACCGGCTTCAACCCGTCACGCACGTCCGGCAGCGCGCGCGCGACGATCACCGACATCGCGTAGTCGAGGTAGCTCGACTTCATCTCATCGACGATGTTCACCGGCGAAACGTCGGAAGGGGTGGGGGTCGGTGAAACGGTGTCAACGCTCAAGAATCAGGCCCTTGTGGCAAGCTTTGAATTGACCTCCGGCCCTAGCCGCGAGCCCGCTCGAACACCAGTCGCGAGGGCGCGATCAGCTGGGTTTCAGGCGGGCGATTTTGCGCCCGACCCGCTTCCGCGGCGCTCCTGCCGTCGGGCAGGCGGGGCGCTTTGCCGACCGGCTGCGCTTCCATGATCGCGCGGCTTTGCTAAGCGCTTGCGCGGACATGAGCTTCGTCGCCCTTCTCTCCGCACAGGACCCCGTCGATTCGCCCACGAACGGCGTCGAGGCACCGCTGCGCGCGCTGCTGCCGGTGGCCGGGATGACGATCATCGAACAGCAGGCGGAGCGTGCGCGGGCGGCCGGCGCCTCCAAGCTGCTGGTGCTGGTCGATGCCGTGCCTTCCGGGCTGGTGCAGGCATGCGATCGCATCCGCGCGCGCGGCGGTGAGGTCGAGCTGATCCGCGACGGTGCCGACGTGGCGGAGCAGGTGGAGCCCGGCGACCGGCTGTTGCTCGTCGCCGACGGCCTGCTCGCCGGGGAGGGCGCGTGGTCGGCGATTACCGGCGCGCGCGATGCGACGTTGATGACGACCGCCGACACCTTGGCGACGCGCGACCTCGAACGGCTGGACCCAGACACCCGCTGGGGTGGGCTCGCGATGCTGGCGAGCGGCTTTGCGCAGCGACTCGCCGATCTGCCCGATGGGTGGGACCCGTTGCTCGCCGCGGTGCGGCAGGCGGCGCAGGATGGCGCGCAGCGTCTCCCCTGGGACGATGGCCAGTTCGCTGCGGGCGAGATGGCCGTGGCGGGATCGAGCGAGGTCGCGGGCCTCGTCGAACAGCGCATCATCACCGCGCGCGACGCCCGCGAACGCGGATGGGGCGAACGCTGGATCGTCGCATCGGTGGTGCGGCTGGCGGGCGGCTGGCTGCTCGCGCGCCCGGCCTCCGGGCTGTGGGCGAGGGGCGCGGCGGCAGTCCTCCTCGCGGGTGGGATCGGCGCGATGCTGGCGGGCGAGTGGCTCGGCGGCGCGATTGCGGCGTTCCTGAGCAGCTTCGCCACCGGCGGCGCGCGGTTCGTCGCGCGCTTCCGCCCGGAGCCACACTGGGCGGCGCAAGCGGGCGTCGGCGCGTTCGTCCTCACCCTCCTCGCGCTCGTGGTGGCCGAACGCGGGGCGACGCTAAGCCCGCCTTCGCTTGGCGCTGGTGGCGTGGGCGTCGCCTTGCTCGCTCTCGTTGGACCGAGGCTCGCGGCGGAGGACGACCCGCTTGGGCACCCCGATGCGCCCGCGCTGTTCGCGGCGCTGATCCCGGCGGTGCTGCTGCTCGGTCACGACATCGGCGGGGTGCTGGTCAGCGCGCTGGTCGCGGCGTGGTTTGCGTGGCGGTGGTTTAGCCGCTCTTAACCCTGGCGCGTTAGGCGGGTGACGTGTCCTGCCCGATTTCCCCCGACGCGAGGCTACTCGCATGACCGCCGCTGCGCGCGCCAGCGTGTCTGCGGACGGGCGGCTGCTCAGTGCCGACGCCGATGTGCTCGCCTTGCAGCAGGCCGCAGGCGGAACCCTCGGCGGGCCGCTGCTGTTGCCCGCGCTCGCCCGCGTCGCGCACCTCGCGCTGCGGCTGGGGCAACCGATCGAGCGCGCGGTCGTACTCGCCGATGAGGACCACGACATTACCGCCCACGCGCGCGTTTTTCCCGAACGCGAACTCGCCCGCATCGACCTGATCGATTGGCAGCGCACGCGCGCGGCGCCCGTCGCGGACGTTCCTCCGCCGCCGCTCCCCCAGCGCGTGGTGCCGCCAGGCGTGGTCCGCTGGGCGAGCGATGTGCGGCTGCGCCTGGTCCACGTCGAGGCCGATGCGGCGTGGGGGCTCGACGACCGTCGCTGGCTGGGACGTTCGCTCGCCGAACTGTTCCACCTCCTCCCCGATCGTGACGGCGCGATGCCGCTGCTCGTCGCGCTGTCGCGGCAGGAGGACATGAAGGACCAGCCGGCGAGCCTGGCAGCGGGCGCAGCGTCGGGCACGCTCGTCGCGATCGAGGCGCGGGCGATGTGGGATGGCGCGGAGTTCGTGGGCTTCTCGGGTTGCGGCGCGCCGGTCGGCTTCGGCCAGCTCCCCGCGGACGTGGCTTCGCGCGCGGCGAGCCCGGTGCCGCTGCGTGCGGGCGGCGGGTCTGACCTCCTCGGGCAGCTCGACGCGCGCAGTTTCGCCCTGCGAATCGATGGCGCGCTGCGCCGCCCGCTCGGCCGCATCATCGCCAATGCGGAGACCATTGCCGGGCAGCGGCAGGGACCGGTTCGCAGCGAATATGCGAGCTATGCCAGCGACATCGCACTCGCGGGTCGTCACCTCCTCGACCTGGTCGACGACCTTGCCGACCTTCAGGCGGTCGATCGCGAAGGGTTCACCACCGCGCAGGAGCCGGTCGACCTCGCCGATGTCGCGCGGCGCGCGGCCGGGCTGCTGGCGATGAAGGCCAAGGAACGCGGGCAGCGGCTCGATGCACCGCACAGCAGCGAAAGCGCGCCCGCGGTCGGCGAATTTCGCCGCGTGTTGCAGATCCTCCTCAACCTCATCGGCAACGCCATCCGCTACTCGCCAGAGGGGAGCGCGATCTGGCTGCGCGTCGATCAGGACGATGATCGCGCCTGCGTCACCGTCGCCGACCAGGGCCCCGGCATCTCCGAAGCGGATCAGGCGCGGCTGTTCCAGAAATTCGAACGTCTCGGCCGCACCGATGCCGGGGGCAGCGGGCTCGGCCTCTATATTTCGTGCCGGCTGGCGCAGGCGATGGGCGGATCGCTCACCGTCGACAGCGCCGAGGGGCAGGGCGCGCGCTTTACGCTCGCCCTGCCGAGGAAACGCTGAGGCGAAACCTCAGCCGCGCTGGTCGACGGGAACGTAATCGCGCTGCGTCGGGCCGGTGTAGAGCTGGCGCGGGCGACCGATCTTTTGCGCAGGATCGGCGATCATCTCGTTCCACTGCGCAACCCAGCCCACCGTCCGCGCGAGCGCGAACAGAACGGTGAACATCTCCGTCGGGAAGCCGATCGCGGAGAGAATCACGCCGGAATAGAAATCGACGTTCGGGAACAGCTTCTTCTCGATGAAATAATCATCGTTGAGCGCCAGCCGCTCAAGCTCCAGCGCGACGTCGAAGATCGGGTCATTGACCTTGAGCGCGTCGAACACCTCGCGCACGGTCTCCTGCATCACCGTCGCGCGCGGGTCGTAGTTTTTATAGACGCGGTGGCCGAAGCCCATCAGGCGGAACGGGTCGTTCTTGTCCTTGGCGCGCGCGATATAGTGCGGGATGCGGTCGGGGGTCCCGATCTCCCGCAGCATGTTGAGCGCAGCTTCGTTGGCGCCGCCGTGCGCCGGACCCCACAGGCAGGCGATGCCCGCTGCTATGCAGGCAAAGGGGTTCGCGCCCGACGATCCCGCCAGCCGCACGGTCGAGGTGGAGGCGTTCTGTTCGTGATCGGCGTGGAGAATGAAGATGCGGTCCATCGCCTTTTCGACCGCCGGGTTCACCTCATAGGGTTCGGCCGGGACGCCAAAGGTCATCCGCAGGAAGTTGCCGGTGTAGGAGAGCGAGTTGTCCGGATAGACGAACGGACGCCCCACTGAATATTGATACGCCATCGCCGCGATCGTCGGCATCTTGGCGATCAACCGGTGCGAGGCGATCTTGCGCTGCTCCGGATCGTGGATCTCGGTCGAGTCGTGATAGAAGGCGCTGAGCGCGCCCACGACGCCGCACATGATTGCCATCGGGTGCGCATCGCGCCGGAACCCGCGATAAAAGGTCGCGAGCTGTTCGTGCACCATCGTGTGCCGGGTGATGGTGTTGGTGAAGCTGTCGAGCTCGCCCTTGTTCGGCAGTTCGCCGTTGAGCAGCAGATAGGCGACCTCCATGAAGGTCGACTGTTCGGCCAGCTGTCCGATCGGATAGCCGCGATGGAGGAGGATGCCTTCATCGCCGTCGATATAGGTCAACGCGGATTCGCACGCCGCGGTGGAGGTGAAGCCGGGGTCGTAAGTGAACTGCCCCGTCTCCGCGTACAGCTTGCGGATATCGAGCACCGACGGCCCGACCGAGCCTTCGAGCACGGGCAGGGTGACGGTCTTGTCACCGGTGGAGAGAGTGGCGGCGTCGGTCATCTGGCGTGCCCTTCGCTTGGGGCGGTCGCGATCCTGCTGCGGCCCGCCGATTTTCGAGCCCCGCCACAGCAGCGGGGAAGCTATTCAGCGCGATAGCGCGGCGGCGATGCGATGCAAGCTCTCGTCCCGACCGAGCAGCAGCAGCACGTCAAAAATGCCCGGCGACTCCGCTCGCCCGGTGAGCGCGGCGCGCAATGGCTGCGCCACCTTGCCGAGGCCGAGCTCGGCGCGCTCGGCGACTCCGCGCACTGCCGCCTCGACCGCTTCCGCGCTCCAGTCCGGCAAGGCGGTCAGCGCTTCCTGCGCCGACGCGAGTACGCCCTCCGGCGCGGCGGCGAGTAGCGATTGCGCCTTTTCGTCGAAATCGAGCGGCACGTTTGCGAACAGAAACGCCGCGCCCTTGGCGACGTCGTTGAGGTTGGTCGCGCGCGGGGTCAGCACCGGCATGGCTTCGGTCAACTTGGCGTGCGCGTCTGCGGGGAGGGGCTCCCCCGCCTTTTCGGCACGCTCGACCACCAGGTCGGCCAGCCGCCCCGGTTCCGCCGCGCGCAGATAGTGCGCGTTGACGCTGTCGAGCTTCCTGAGGTCGAAACGCGAGGGCGACCGCCCCACGTCGTCGATGTCGAACCAGCGCACCGCATCCTCGCGCGCGATGATCTCGTCGTCGCCGTGCCCCCAGCCGAGCCGCAGCAGATAGTTGCCGACCGCTTCAGGCAGCATGCCGAGCTCGTCGCGATAGGCATCGACGCCCATCGCGCCGTGTCGCTTGGACAGCTTTGCACCGTCGCTCCCGTGGATCATCGGCACGTGCGCGTAGACCGGCTCCCGCCAACCGAGCGCGCGGAGTAGCGCGAGCTGGCGAAAGGCGTTCGAAAAATGGTCGTCGCCACGGATCACGTGGGTGACGCCCATATCCTCGTCATCCACCACCACCGACAGCATGTAGGTCGGCGTGCCGTCCGAGCGCAGCAGCACGAAATCGTCGATCTCACTCGCGCTGACACTCACGTCACCCTGCACGCGGTCGGCGATGGTGATGTTTCCTTCGCGAGGAGCTTTGAGGCGAACGACGCTCGGCGCGTCGGGCGAGGGCGGGGCGGCGCCGTCACGATAAGGGCTCTCGACGCGGAAAGCACGCTTTTCCGCCGACGCGCGCTCGCGCATCGACGCGAGCTCCTCCTGCGTCAGGTAGCAGCGGTAGGCATGGCCGGCATCGAGCAATTGCTGCGAGACCTCCGCATGCCGCCCGGCGCGGGCGAACTGAAAGGTCGCATCGCCGTCCCAGTCGAGGCCAAGCCAGCGCATGCCATCGAGGATCGCCTCCACCGCGGCGTCGGTCGAGCGTGCGCGATCGGTGTCCTCGATCCGCAGCAGGAACTTGCCCCCGGTGCGCCGCGCGTAGAGCCAGTTGAACAGCGCCGTGCGCGCCCCGCCAATGTGCAGAAAGCCGGTGGGGGAGGGGGCGAAGCGCGTGACGACCTCCCCCTCTCCGGCGCTGGCGGGACGGTCGGCGGTTGCGTTCACGAAGTGCTTCTCACATGCTCGCCGATGTTGGCGCTGCCGAAGAGCGGCGCCGCACGGGCGGTGGTGTCGGGATCGGCGCCAGGGCAAAGGTCGCCCGCGACGCGTGAGGGGGAGCGTCTAGCATGGCGTCGGCGGCGCTTCAATTCGACGGTCCCGACGCCCCCGCGCCCTTTTATGCGGCGGAACCAGAACCCGCGCCCGCCGTCCGGGGCGCGGCCGAGAAACTCGAACAATGGTTGGAGGCGGAGCGCGACCAGCTGCCGCTGTGGATCCCGGTGCTGTTCGGCGCGGGCATTGCCAGCTGGTTCGCTTTGCCGGGGCCGGTTGCATGGATCGGCGCCATCTTCGTCGCTCTGGGCGTGGCGGCGGCGGGGCTGATGCTCGATGCGCGGGCGACGCGCATGGGGCGCGCGGTGATGCTGGCCGGCCTCCTGGTTGCAGCGGGGATCGCGGCGATCTGGTGGCGGAGCGAGCGGGTGGCGGCGCCGGTGCTCGAGCGGCCGGTGGTTGTCGGCTTTCAGGCCCGCGTGCTGGGGGTGGAGCGGCTCATCGCGCGCGGCAACTGGCGGCTGATGCTCGCCCCGATCGCGCGGCCCGACCTGCCGCCACGTGTGCGCGTCTCGCTGCCGCTCGAGAGCGCCGGGGCGGGGCGCATCCGCACCGGCGACGCGATCGCCCTGCGCGCACGGCTGGTGCCACCGGCGGAACCTTTGCTCCCCGGCGGCTACGACTTCGCGCGCCGGGCCTGGTTCGAAGGGATTGGCGCCAGCGGCAGCGTGCTGGGGGAGGTACGCCAAGTGGCGCGCACCCGCGACCCGGCGCCCGCCTTGCGCGAACGGCTCAACCGCCATGTGCTGGCGGAGGTCGACGGCCCCGCTGCGGGCATCGCCGCGGCGCTCGTCACCGGCGACACCAGCGCGATACCCGAACACGATGCCGAGGCAATGCGCCGCGCGGGCCTCGCGCACCTGCTGTCGATCTCCGGGCTGCACGTCACGGCGGCGGTGGGCCTCGCCATGACCGCGACGCTCGCGCTACTTGCGCTGTGGCCGTGGCTCGCTTTGCGAGTGCGGTTGCCGCTCGTCGCGGCGGCGGCGGGAGCGCTGGTCGGCCTCGGTTACACTTTGCTGACGGGGTCACAGGTGCCGACGGTGCGCTCGCTCATCGCGGCGGTGCTGGTGCTCGGTGCGCTGGCGGCAGGGCGCGAGCCGTTGTCGCTGCGGCTGGTGGCGGCGGGTGCACTGTTCGTCCTCGCGCTGTGGCCCGAGAGCTTGGTCTCCCCCAGCTTCCAGCTGAGCTTCGCGGCGATTGTCGCGATCGTGACGCTGCATTCAAACGCGCGGGTGCAGCGCCTGCTGCAGCGCCGATCAGAGCCGTGGTGGCAGGCAGGGTTGCGATGGCTGGCGGGTGCCATGCTCACCGGGCTGGCGGTGGAGTGCGCGCTGACGCCAATCGCGCTTTACCACTTCCATCGGACGGGGCTCTACGGCGCGCTCGCCAACATCGTCGCCATCCCGCTTACCACCGCCGTCGTAATGCCGGCGGAGGCCCTGGCGCTGATGCTCGATAGCGTCGGGTTGGGCGCGCCCGCGTGGTGGGTCGTCGAACGTTCGCTTGGAACGCTGCTGTGGATCGCCCACACTGCGGCTGATGCTCCGGGCGCGGTAACCATGCAGCCGAGCTACCCGACGCCGCTGTTCGTGCTGGCCGTCGTGGGCGGTCTGTGGCTGCTGCTGTGGCAGGGTCGTCATCGCTGGATCGGACTGGCTGCGTGCGTGCTGAGCGTTGGTGGTATGGCGCTTCAACCGGCGCCCGACGCGCTCGTCACCGGCGACGGCCGCCACGTCGCAGTGCGTATGCCTGACGGTCGCGCCGCGCTGTTGAGAGATCGCGCAGGCGACTATGTGCGCAGCCAGCTGGGGGAAGGGGTCGGGGTCGACGACGCATTCATCGCCATCGACGATATGCCCGGAGCGCGGTGCAATTCGGACGTGTGCACGTGGCGGCAGGGGAGCGGCGGGTCCACCACCACCATTCTCGCCTTACGCGGGAACGACATGCTGCACTGGCGCGAGCTGGTCGCCGCCTGCGCGCGCGCCGACGTCGTCATAGCCGCGCGGCGCCTGCCAGAGGCCTGCCGCCCGCACCGGGTCAAGCTCGACCGAGCGGCGCTGCGCGCCAGTGGTGGCGTCGCGATCCACCTCGCACCGTTCCGCATCACGTCGGTCGCCGACGCCGCCCCACGCGCGCCCTGGCGTACCGGCCCCCGCGTCGCGCCCGCCCGACCCCTGCGGGACGGCGAGCACGCGCCGGACCCGTCTAGTGGTAGCGGCGCAGCAATCCGGCGAGGCGGCCCTGAATGATCACTCGCCGCGCTTCGTAGACCTGCGGTTCATAGGCAGCGTTCGCGGGATCAAGCCGCACCCGAGCTCCGTCACGATGGAAATATTTGAGCGTCGCATCCTGACCGTCGATCAGAGCGACGACAATGTCGCCTTCGTTCGCGGTCGCGGCTTGCTGCACCAGCGCGTAATCGCCGTTGAGGATGCCCGCTTCGACCATCGAGTCGCCCGAAACCTCGAGCGCATAATGATCGCCCGGTCCGAGCAGCGCCGCTGGCACGGGCAGCTGGGTCGCGTCTTCGAACGCCTCGATCGGAACACCAGCCGCGATCCGGCCATGCAGCGGCAGCTCGACGATGCCATTGTTGTTGGCAACAGCGCGCGGTGTTGCTCGCGCGGGAAATGCGACGACATTGTCCCGCCGCGGCGTGCGCGCTTCGGGCACCGCCGCATCGGGGGTCCGCACCACCTCGAGCGCGCGCGCGCGGTTCGGGAGACGCTTCAGAAACCCGCGTTCCTCCAGTGCACCAATCAGCCGGTGGACGCCCGACTTCGACTTGAGGCCGAGCGCGTCCTTCATCTCCTCGAAAGAAGGCGACACTCCGCTATCGCGCAGTCGCTCCTCGATGAAACTCAGCAGTTCATGCTGTTTGCGCGTCAACATTCTCGCCACTCCACCGTGGAACGTCAGTGGAACATCTAGGCAACTGCGGAACGAGCGTCAACTGCTTTCGTGGAACAGCTCCTGCACCGCGGCGCACAGGTCCGCCTGCCGCATCAGATGCTCCCCGACGAGGAAACTATGGATCCCCGACCGGCGCAGACGGGCGATGTCGCCGGGGCCCGCGATCCCGCTTTCGCTCACGAAGCTAACGCCCGGTGGAGCGAGCGGCGCGAGCCGTTCCGACAGCGCTATGTCGGTGGTGAAGCTGCGCAGGTCGCGGTTATTGACGCCGATGAGGTCGACGTCGGGGATCGCGAGCGCGCGGTCGAACTCGTCGCGGTCGTGCACCTCCACCAGCACGTCCATCCCCAACCGCCGGGCCCGCGCGTGCATCGCGTGAAGGTCGTCGTCGCCGAGCGCTGCGACGATCAGCAGCACAGCATCGGCACCTAAAGAGCGGCTTTCGTCGATCTGCCAGATGTCGACCATAAAATCCTTGCGCAGAGCGGGAAGCTCGCACGCTGCCCGCGCCGCGACGAGATATTCGTCTGCGCCCATGAAATAGGGCGTATCGGTCAGCACCGACAGGCAGGCGGCGCCCCCTGCGGCGTACGCGCGAGCATGCGCTGCTGGGTCAAAGTCGTCGCGGATCAGGCCCTTGGAGGGGCTCGCCTGTTTGATCTCGGCGATCAAGGCGGGGGCGCCGGCGGCGACTTTTCGCTCCAGCGCCGCACGGAAGCCGCGCGGTGGGCCTGCTTCGGCGATGGCCTGAGCGAGCGCAATCGGGTTGTGACCCGCTTTGCGCCGCGCGACTTCGGCGCGTGTCGTGGCGCAGATTTCATCGAGCTTGGACATCAGAATGCCACCATCCGTTGCAGCAGTTCGCGAGCCCCGCCACCGTCGATCGCGCCCCGCGCCCGCTCGAGCGCGTCGGCGGCGTCACCGCCGACCCCCGCCACCAGCAACGCCGCTGCCGCATTCAGGAGGACCGTGTCGCGATAGGCGCCGCGCTCGCTCGAAAGGAGGCCGAGCAGTGCGCGCGCGTTGTCCTTTGCATCGCCGCCCCGCAGCGCCGCCGCCGGCGCGGGGTCGAGGCCCAGGGCGCGCGCATCGAGTGCCGCGGGCGCCAGCCCCGCGCCAGCGACGTGCACCAGATTGTCGCCCTCCAGCCCGAGCTCATCCGCGCCTTCCGCGGACCGCACGACCATCACGCGCTCCCCGCCCAGCGCGAGGAAAACGTCGGCGTAGTGGGCGACGTCGATGGCGGGAGCCACTCCGATCAGCTGGCGGCGAACGCTGGCGGGATTGGCGAGCGGGCCGAGCAGATTGATGATCGTCCGCCGCCCGATCGCCCGCCGAACGGGGGCGAGCGGCGCCAGCGCGGGGTGGAACGCGGGCGCGAACAGAAAGGCGATGCCGAGCGACGCCAGCATGTCCTCCGCCGCCTCGCTCGCGCGGGTGAGGTCGAGGCCAAGCGCTTCGAGCGTGTCCGCCGCCCCCGCGCGCGAGGAGGCGGCGCGATTGCCGTGCTTGGCGACCGGCACCCCGCAGGCTGCAACGACGAACGCCACCGCGGTCGAGACGTTGAGCGTATGCTGCCCATCGCCCCCAGTCCCGCAAACGTCGATTGCGTCGTCCGGCGCGGCGATCTGGCGCGCTCTCGACCGCAGCGCGCCTGCCGCGGCGACCAGCTCGTCGCGAGTGGCGGCACGGTCCGCATAGGCCGAGAGGAACCGATGCGCCGCGGCCTCGTCGACCCGGCCGAACAGCTGATCGAACGCGGCCGCGGCGGTTGCGGCGTCGAGCGGATGACGCGCATCTGGCAGCTTCATGGGAGCGGCCGCGGTTCGATCCCGCAAATACGCAGGAAGTTCGCGAGCAGCGCGTGGCCGTGCTCCGTGGCGATGCTTTCGGGATGGAACTGCACCCCGTGGATCGGGAGCGTGGGGTGCCGCAGCCCCATGATGGCGCCGTCCGGGCTGTGCGCGTTGGCGACGAGCGGCGCCGGGCAATCCTCGACGATCAAGCTGTGGTAGCGCGTCGCGAGGTAGGGGGAGGGGAGGCCCTCGAACACGCCGCTCGCGTCATGCTCGACCGGAGCGGTCTTGCCGTGCATCAGATGACCGCGAACGACGCGGCCGCCGAAATGCTGCCCGATCGCCTGATGCCCGAGGCACACGCCGAGGAGCGGCACCGCGCGCTCTTCGCACTGGGCGATGAGGGGGAGGGTGATCCCGGCGTCGTCCGGGGTGCCGGGCCCGGGAGAGATCAGCACTCCGTCAGGCGCGAGATCGAGCGCGTGCTCGGGCGTGATGGCGTCGTTCCGCTCGACGCGAACGAGCGCGCCCAGCTGCTCGAGATAGTGGACAAGGTTGAAGGTGAAGCTGTCGTAATTGTCGATGACGAGGATCATAACGGCGACCCTTCTCGCGCCAGACGGCGTGCCTCGTCCGCCGCGCGGAACAGCGCGCGCGCCTTGGCTTCGCATTCGCACTGTTCGGAGGCGGGGTCGCTATCGGCAACGATACCGGCACCGGCGGTCACGTGGAGCACACCATCCTTGATCACCCCGGTGCGCAGGACGATGCAGCTGTCCATCGAACCGTCCGCGGCGAAATAGGCGATACCGCCGGCGTAGGCTCCGCGGGTTTCGGGCTCCAGCGCCGCGATGATCTGTGCCGCTCGCACCTTTGGCGCGCCCGAGACGGTGCCCGCCGGAAAGCCTGCGAAAAGCGCATCGAGCGCGTCGCTACCATCGCGCAGGTCGCCGGTGACGTTGGAAACGATGTGCATGACGTGGCTGTAATGCTCGACGGTGAAGCTCTCGGTGACGGTGACGCTTCCGGGTGCAGCGGCGCGGCCGACATCGTTGCGACCGAGGTCGAGCAGCATGAGATGCTCCGCGCGCTCCTTGGGGTCGGCGAGCAGTTCCCCGCGCAGCGCAACATCTTCGGCCTCGTCGCGGCCGCGCGGGCGCGTGCCCGCAATCGGTCGGACGGTGATGCGCCTGTCCCGCACCCGCACGAGGATTTCCGGGCTCGACCCGACGATCGCGAAGTTGGGGAGGTCGAGGAAATAGAGGAAGGGTGAGGGGTTGATCCGCCGCAGCGCGCGGTAGAGCGCCAACGGCGGGAGCGCGAAATGCTGGGTAAAGCGCTGCGCCAGCACCACCTGGAATATGTCCCCTGCGGCGATGTGCGCCTGCGCTTGCCGCACCATCTCGGCATAGCGTTGCGGCGCGATCGCGTGCGTAATCGCCGCGCGCTCGCTCGCAGCCGGAGGGGGCTGTGGGGCAGAGGCCGGGGCGGGGGCGGACAGGCGGGTGAGCGCTTCGTCGATTCGGGAACGGGCCGCGGCTTCATCGCCGCCAGCCCACACCGGCGCGATCAGGTCGAGCGTGTCGGCCAGGCGGTCGAAGACGAGCAGCAGCGTCGGCCGCACGAACACGAGGTCGGGCACGGCAAGCTCGCTCGGCGCAGCGCGCCCCACCGGCTCCACCAGCGCAAAACTCTCGTACGAGAAATAGCCGACGAGGAACGCGAGCGCGTTCGGCAGCCCCTCAGGAAGCGGGTCGATCCGGCACTCTGCCGCCAGTGCGCGAAGCGCCTGAAGCGGATCGCCCGTGACGGGTTCGAACGCGGCGCGGTCCTCGCGCCATTGTCGGTTGACCTGCGCTTGCACGCCCGTGCCACGCAGGACGAGATCGGGTTCGATCCCGAGCAGGCTATAGCGCCCGCGGATCGCTCCGCCTTCCACGCTTTCAAGCAGCCAATCGCCGCGCCCCGGCTCAAACAGGCGTTGCGCCGCGGCGACCGCCGTCAGCGTATCGGCGACGACGCGGCGATGGACCAGACGCGCCAAAATTGCAGGCGCGGCCGCCCTCGCGGCAGCCTCCTCCGTGGGAGCCGGGGTCATCGCATCGTTCAGCCAGCGTTGGGGTCGAGCGTACCGCTGAGCTCGCGGCGCAGGCGCTCGACCGCCGCCTGATCCAGGCGGATCGGTGCATGGCGACGCGCCGCGCCGAGCAGCGTCTCGACCATTTCGCTGCCGAGTGCCTGTCCGAACTGCGCCTTTACCGCCTGACGCAGCTGCGGATTGCTGGTCGCAGGCGCGGGTTCCGCGCGCTCCGACCGGATCACCATCCACCCCGCGCGGCCCGGCATCTCGAGCGTGCGGACTTGGCCCGGCGCGAGCGTGAACAGCAGCGCGATTTCGGGCGGCACGCCGCGTCCGCCAAGCGTCGAGATACGCTGACCGGAGATCGGCTGCACCGCTCCCGCAGCGCCGCTGGCGGCGGCCGCCGCGGACAACTCGGTGCCGCGCTCGACAGCCTGCGAAATGGTGCGGGCACGAGCACGCGCGGCCTTATTCCCTTCCTCAAGCCGCCAGTCAGCGACCACGCGCTCGCGAATATCGCCGAGCGCGGGGGGCGCCGAGGGGAGCAGCTGTGCGAGTTCGACCAGCGCGAACTTCTGCGCTTCACCTTGGCCGATCGGGACGATCGTGCCGGGCTCACCCTCGTGGAGGCCGAAGCCCGCCTGCTTGACCGCTTCAACATCGGCGTTGGCGCTCTGTGAAGCGGCGGTGAGCTGCGGCGTCTCGACGACGGTGAGGCCATTGCCCTGCGCGATGTTGCGGAGGCTCTCGCCGCCTCCGAACGCGTCCTGCATGGCGTTGAACCGCTGGGCAACGGCAGCACGGCGCTTTTCGGTGGTGAGCGCGGTGCGAAGTTCGCCGGAGGCCTGCGCCAGCGTCCGCGCCGGCCGGGTGTCGACGCCCTCAAGCTGGAGAATGGCGAAGCCGAGCGGAACCGCGAGAGGTGCGCTCACCCCGCGCGGTGTCAGTGCGTAAGCGGCACGCGCAGCATCGGTGCTGGTCGCCTGCGCAAGCTGCTGCTGGCTGGTGGCCGAGGTCTGCGAGGTCTGGAGACCCGCAGCGCGCGCGGCGGCGTCGAGCCCGCCCCGCGGCGCGGCCGCGGCGATGCGATCCGCTGTGGCACGATCGCCTGCGATGACCATGCGGAAACGACGCGTCTCCTGCGCGGCAAAGTCGCTCTGGCGGGCGCGGAAGCGTTCGGCCACCTCGGCGTCGGTTACCGTCACACCGACGTTCGCCGTCGCCGGATCGAAGATGGCGTAGCGCAACACGCGCCGCTCCGGCAGCGCATAGCGTGCGCGCTGCGCGGTGTAGTAGCTTTGCAGGGCTTGCGCGCTGGGCGGGGTGGAGGGCGCAAAGCGCGCTGCGGGAATGAACAGCGCGCGCCCGAAACGACGCTCGAGCAGCATCGCGGTGTAGGCGTCGGCAACTGCCTCCGGCGCCGGGCCGACTTGCGCGCCCGGGGCGAGCAGCTGGCGCGCGATGATGCTGCCGCGGATTTCGTCGCGCAGGTCGTCGGCGGTCAAGCCACGCTCGCGCAGCGCGCCCTTCAGCACATTTTCGTCGAACCGGCCGGCGGGACCGGCAAAGGCGGGGTTCTGCGCGATGATCGCATCGACGGTCGCATTGTCGATCGCGATGCCGAGCGAAGCGGCATATTGGCGCACCGCGGCGAGCTCCGTCATCTCGCGCACGGTGCGGTCGAACGCGCCGCTCGCGGCAAAGGCCTCGCGGGTGAGGCCGGGCTGCTGCTCTTGCGCCTGGCGAAAGGCGGCGTCGAAGCGCTGACGCACCGCGTTGATCGAGATCTGCTCGGACCCGACTCGCGCGATATTGCCCTGGCTGACGCTCGTCCCGCCCGCGCTCACATTCTGCACGTCGCCCATCGCGAACGACACGCCCATGATGACCAGGAATCCTAGCGCCAGCGCGACGCCGATCTTGGAACTGAACAGGCGACGCAGGGTCGTGATCATGGGACGCGGATATCCTGACAAGGCGGAAGGCTGGCGGCACAGCACGGCGCTGCACGGCGGAGCGGCTTTAGGCGGCACCCTCCGGCGCTTCAAGCCTGCCAGCGGGTTGAGGGACGCGAGCCGTACCGCTAGGCGGCGCGGACCCAGCTAGGGTGCGACAAGGAGAGCGACGTGGCGCGAACGCCGTTGATTGCAGGCAACTGGAAGATGAACGGTCTGCGGGCCTCGCTCACGGAAGCCGATCGCATCGCTGAAGAGGCACAGCGCCATGACGGGGTCGAGGTTGTGCTGTGCCCGCCTGCGACGCTCGTAGCTGCGCTCGCGGAGCGGGTTGGCGATCTTGTCGGCGTCGGCGGGCAGGACTGCCATGCTGAGGCCAAGGGCGCTTACACCGGCTCCATAGCCGCGCCGATGCTGACCGATGCAGGCGCGCAATGGGTGATCGTCGGCCACAGCGAGCGGCGCGAAGGGTTCGGCGAGACCGACGCTGACGTGCGCGCGAAGGTCGCCGCGGCGCGCGCGGCGGGCCTTCGCATCATCCTCTGCGTCGGTGAACCGCTCGCCGTCCGCGACGCGGGTGAGGCGGAGGGATATGTTCTGCGGCAGGTCGCAGGGTCGTTGCCGGAGGAGGGTGTCGGGCCCGACATCGCCATCGCCTACGAACCGATCTGGGCGATCGGCACCGGCCGCGTCGCTGCGGTCGAAGACGTCGCCGCCATGCACAGCGCCATCCGCGCGGCGCTAGGCGGGAGGGGAGCCACTGCGCGCATCCTCTATGGCGGATCGGTCAACGCCGCGAACGCGCGCGACCTGCTTGCGCTCGACGATGTCGACGGCGCCCTCGTCGGCGGCGCGAGCCTGACGGCGGAGGCGTTCGTGCCGATCATCGCAGCGGCGGCGGACGCGTCACGCGGTTGATCGCGCGAGCCGCCTCGCCTAAGTGCGCGCCGACATAATAGGGCGCGCACAGAACTCCCGCGCCCTCGCGTATTTCAATCGAAGGCTGATCTGGCGCCATGCTCGTTTTCCTGCTCGTCCTCCAGGCGCTCGTCGCTGCGGCGCTGATCGCCGTCATCCTCGCGCAGAAGTCGGAGGGCGGTGGCCTCGGCACAGGGGGTAGCCCGACCGGGTTCCTGTCGGCACGCGGGGCGGCGGACTTCATGACGCGCTCGACCGCGGTGCTGGCGTCGGTGTTCGTCGCGCTGTGCGTCGCTCTCGCAGTCGTCGCGTCGATGCAGCACAAGACGAGCACGGTCGATACCAGCGCGGTTCCCACTACCGCCCCGACCGGAGCGACCCCGGGCGCGCTGCCGACCGGGCCGTCGGTGCCCGTGGGCGGAGGCGCTCCGCTGAACCCGGTGCAGGGCCTGCCGAACGCTGGGTTAGCGCCCACGACGCCGGTTACGTCGGCGCCGGTCGCGCCTCCTCCGGCGACGGCTCCGGCGCAGGGCGTTCCCGTCCAGAAGTAACGCGTCGGCGGCCCCTCGACGGCTTCGCACTTCGCACTTCGCAGACACGCAAAGCCGGAGCGCCTCGCCGGGGGCGCTTGCGCGGCGACCATGCCCGGCGCTAGGTGGCTGTCCCCATGGCTCGATATATTTTCATCACCGGCGGCGTCGTTTCGTCGCTGGGTAAGGGGCTGATGGCGGCGAGCCTTGCGGCGCTGCTTCAGGCGCGCGGCTACCGGGTGCGCATCCGTAAGTTCGACCCCTACCTCAACGTCGATCCGGGGACGATGTCGCCCTATCAGCACGGCGAGGTCTATGTCACCGACGACGGCGCGGAGACCGATCTCGACCTCGGCCATTACGAGCGGTTCACCGGGGTCGCATCGCGCCAGAGCGACAACATCACCTCGGGCCGCATCTACCAGACGATCATCCAGCGTGAGCGGCGGGGCGATTATCTGGGCGCGACGGTGCAGGTGATCCCGCACGTCACCGATGCGATCAAGGCGTTCGCGACCGCCGAAACGGATGACCTCGACTTCGTACTGTGTGAGATCGGGGGGACCGTCGGCGACATCGAATCGCTGCCTTTCATCGAAGCCATTCGCCAGTTGCGCAACGAACTGGGGCGCAACCAGTCGATCTCGATCCACGTCACGCTGGTGCCGTTCGTGGCGGCCGCGGGTGAACTCAAGACCAAGCCGACGCAGCATAGCGTGCGCGAACTGGCCTCGCTCGGCGTGCAGCCCGACGTGCTCGTCTGCCGCGCAGAGCATCCGCTGCCCGCCGGCGAGCGCGCCAAGATCGCGCAGTTCTGCAACGTCCGGCCCGAAGCGGTCATCCCCGCGCTCGACGCCGCGTCGATCTACGCGGTGCCGCTGCAATATCATGCCGCGGGGCTCGACGATGAGGTCCTGCGCGCGTTCGGTATCGAGCCCGAGGGCGAGCCGGACCTCCAGCGCTGGATCGACATCAACGACCGCCTCTCCAATCCCGAAGGCGAGGTTACAATCGGCGTTGTGGGCAAATATGTCGGCCTGCCCGACGCGTATAAGTCGCTCAGCGAGGCGCTGGTGCACGGCGGCATCGCCAACCGCGTGAAGGTGCACATCCGCTGGATCGACGCCGAAATCTTCGAGCGTGAGGGGAGCGATGTCGCGCCTTCGCTCGAACCGCTGCACGCGATCCTCGTCCCCGGCGCCTTTGGGGAGCGCGGCGCGGGCGGCAAGATCGCCGCCATCCGCTTCGCCCGCGAGCGCGGCGTTCCCTATTTCGGCATCTGTTTCGGGATGCAGATGGCGTGCATCGACGCCGCGCGCGATGCGGGGGTGCTCGATGCGTCCTCGACCGAGTTCGGCCCTACCAGCGAACCCGTCGTCGGCCTCATCACTGAATGGATGAGCGCGGAAGGGCTGCAGCAGCGCGAGGAGGGCGGCGACCTCGGCGGCACCATGCGCCTCGGCGCCTACGACGCGAAGTTGTCGGGCAACAGTCGCGTCGCGAGCATCTATGGCGGAACCGACATCTCGGAACGCCATCGCCACCGCTACGAAGTCAACGGCGCCTATCGCGAGGCGATGGAGCGGAGCGGGCTGGTGTTTTCAGGCATGTCGCCCGATGGGCTGCTCCCTGAAATCGTCGAGCGTCCCGACCATCCGTGGTTCGTGGCGGTGCAGTACCATCCGGAACTAAAATCCAAACCCTTTGACCCGCACCCGCTGTTTGCGAGCTTCGTCGAAGCTGCGGTGGCGCAGAGCCGGTTGGTCTAGAGCGGCGTTTAAATGCAACGTCGCCCCGGATCAGGTCCGGGGCGACGGGGTGGGTTGTTGAAACGAGTTCAGCCCGACGATGCGAGGGGTCGGTAGACCCACACAGTCGTCATTGCGAGCGAAGCGAAGCAGCTCAGCGACAGCCAATTGCCCCTGAATGCCCCGCAACGACAGCTCGACCGTCCAAACTTAGTTTGTCGTACCTTCGCCGATCGGCGTGGACACAGCCGTTTCGGTGTCGGTCTTGGCCGGCGCATTCTCAATCGTCGTGCTGCCGCCGCCGATGTTGATCGTCTGCGGCTTCAGCGCCTCAGGAATCTCGCGCAGCAGTTCGATCGTCAGCAGCCCATCGGCGAGGTCCGCGTTCGTCACGCGCACGAAATCGGCGAGGTCGAAACGGCGTTCGAAGCTGCGGTTGGCAATACCGTGGTGGACGAACTGCGTCCGGGGCGTCTCAGCCTCCGCCTTCTTCCCCTTCACGATCAGCGCATTCTGCTGCGCCACGATCTCAAGCTCGTCACGACGGAAGCCGGCGACGGCGATGGTGATGCGGTAGCTGTTCTGGTCGAGCCGTTCGATGTTGAACGGCGGGTAGTTGTCGCCACTCGACCCGTTGGTTTGCGTGGCATTCTCCAACGCCTCGAACAGCTTGTCGAAACCGACGAAGCTGCGGCGATAGGGTCCGAAATCAAAACGCGTCATCATGATCTCCCGTAGCAAGACATGGATCGACCCCGCAGGTTGCGCGGGCCGAAAACCGCGTCAGGCCCCGAAGGCGCCCGACGCTACGGTGGAGTTAGAGACGCGTGCGCTCGCTTCAAGAGGGTACGAAAAACCCCCGGATCGAACGAGCGATCCGGGGGCCGTTCGCAGGGTCCTTCCCCCCGGAAGACCCTGCTCGGCAGCCAGCGAAACGCGGCGCCGATGCTCCCTGGACCTGACCGACGCGCGGAACAGGTTTGGAATGAGCGCGAAGCTATGCTGGCGATTTCGCGCTGTCACCTGCCCTGCGGATGCGCGTGGGCGATTTGCCGACGACTGTGGAAACTCTGCAACAGGGGTGTCGAGGCGGTCTCTCGTGCGTGCCTACTTGGCGAACGGCCACGCTCCGCCTATCGCGAGCGCAGCCGGCGCGCCCGGCGCGAACCACCGGACGCCTCCCCCACGATGCTGCTTGCTGCCCACGAACGGCTGATTATCAAACGCTACCTGCTGCCGCAGAAGGGCGAAGGCTTCATCTTCGTTGCAGCGATCTTCAGCTTCGTCGCCGTGCTGCTCGGCGTCGCTGCGCTGGTCATCGTGATGAGCGTGATGAACGGCTTTCGCGCCGAGCTGTTCGACAAGGTCGTCGGCCTCAACGGGCACGCGGTGGTGCAGGGCTATGACGGGCGCATCGACGACTGGCGGCAGGTCTTAGAGCAGGCGCGGCGCACGCCGGGCGTCACCAGCGCCACGCCGATGATCGAGCAACCGCTGTTCGCGACCTATGAGGGGCGCGCGGAATTCGCGCTCGTGCGCGGGCTCCAGCCGCGCGACATGTTGAGCAACCCGGTGATCAGCCAGAAGGTGGTGGCAGGTTCGCTCGAAACCGTGGCGCGCAGCGAGGATCTGGTGGCGGTCGGATCGGGGCTCGCCACCAACCTGGGGCTGACCGTTGGGGCACCCATTACGATCATCAACCCGGCGGGACAGACGACACCCTTCGGCGTGGTGCCGCGACAAGTCGGCTACACCGTCGGGGCGATCTTCGAGACTGGCGTATTCGAGTTCGACAAGTCCTATGTCGTGATGCCGCTCAGCACGGCGCAGGTGCTCACCTTATCGGGCGACAGCGTCGGCGTGATCGAGCTCGACACGCGCGATCCCGATGCGGTGCAGGCGATCACCGAACCGCTCGGCCGCCAGCTTGCGTCCAAGGGGGTCATCCGCACCTGGCAGCAGATGAACTCGTCGCTGTTCGAGGCGCTGGCGGTGGAGCGTATCGCGATGTTCGTGATCCTCTCGATCATCATCCTCGTCGCGGCGTTCAACATCGTCTCATCGCTGATCATGCTGGTGAAGACGCGCACCCGTGACATCGCGATCCTGCGCACGATCGGCGCGGAGCGGAGCTCGATCCTGCGCATCTTCCTCACCATCGGCACCAGCATCGGGGTGCTGGGCGTGGTGGCGGGCTTGCTGGTCGGCTTTATTTTCCTGTTTTTCCGCCAGAGTGTGGTCAACGCCATCCAGTATGTGACGGGCCAGAACCTGTGGGACCCGTCGATCCGCATGATCACCGAACTCCCTTCGCGACCCAATCCGATGGAGATCGTGCTGATCGCGATCATGGCGGTGTTGTTCAGCTTCCTCGCCGCGCTTTATCCCGCGCTCAAGGCGGCGAACACCGATCCGGTGCAGGTGCTGCGGTATGAGTGAGCCGATCCTCACCGCGCGCGGCCTGCGGCGCAGCTTCGGCAGTGGCGATGCACGGGTGGACGTGTTGCGCGGGGTCGATCTCGACCTTCGTCCGGGTGAGATCGTCGCGCTGCTGGGGCCGTCGGGTTCGGGCAAGTCGACGCTGCTGCAGGCGGTGGGGCTGCTCGAGGGTGGGTTCGACGGCGAACTCACCATCGACGGCACCGATGCCGCCTCGCTCGACCAGCGCGGACGCACGGCGCTGCGGCGCTCCAAGATCGGCTTCGTCTATCAGTTCCACCACCTGCTCCCGGACTTTTCCGCGGTGGAGAATGTGATGATGCCGCTGCTGGTGAGCGGCGAGCCCGACGCGGAGGCGCGCAACCGCGCGGGGGAGCTGCTCGGCGCGCTGGGTCTCGCGGCGCGCTTGTCGCATCGACCCTCGCAGCTGTCGGGCGGCGAGCAGCAGCGCGTCGCCGTGGCGCGGGCGATGGCGGTGCGCCCACGACTGATCCTCGCCGACGAGCCCACCGGCAACCTCGACGAACGCACCGCCGACATCGTGTTCGACGAATTCGTCAGCCTGGTGCGGGGGGAGGCGTCCGCCGCGCTCGTCGCCACCCACAACGAACGGCTCGCCGAACGCATGGACCGCGTGGTGCGGCTGCAGGATGGACGGCTCCAGACATGACAAGCCTAACCGACTTCACCGTGATGGGAGCGGACGGGACGCCGGTCGCGCTCGAAGCCTACCGCGGGCGCGTCGTCCTGGTGGTCAACACCGCCTCGCAGTGCGGCTTCACCCCGCAATACGCCGAGCTTGAGAAGCTGCAGCAGGACTATCGCGATCGCGGTTTCGCGGTGGTGGCGTTCCCGTGCAATCAGTTCGGCGCGCAAGAGCCGGGCGATGCCGACGAAATCGCGAACTTCTGCACCACGCGCTACGATGTCAGCTTCCCCGTGATGCGCAAGATCGAGGTCAACGGACCGGGCGAGGATCCGCTCTATGCTTGGCTGAAGGCGGAGCGGCCGGGGCTGCTGGGCAGCAAGGCGATCAAGTGGAATTTCACCAAATTCCTAATCGACCGGGCTGGCAAAGTCGTCAGCCGGCACTCGCCGCAGACGCGGCCCGAGGCGCTGCGGCACGAGATCGAGGCGCTGCTCGCGCAACCGGTTTGAGTGCAGCGGCCCTAGCCGAATCTCGCCCCGCAGCTTAGCGTCACGGAAATGCCGCACGCGCCCCATGTCCCGCTTCGCGTCTTCTCGAGCTACACCATGCTCGAGGGGGCAATCGAGCCCAAGGCGATCGCCAAAGCGGCCAAACGCCATGGCTTTCCGGCAGTCGCGCTATGCGATCGCAACGGGCTCTATGCGGCGATGGCCTTCTCCGACGCGTGCGAGGGGCAGGGGGTGCAGCCGATCATCGGCGCGCTGGTCAGCGTAACCCGGCCCGAGGCGGTCGGCGGCGGCGAAGGCGGGGTCGATTGGCTCGCGCTCTACGCACAGAGTGACGCGGGCTACGCGAACCTTTGCCGCATCGTCAGTGACGCGCACCTCTGCCCGGACAGCGGCTGCGAACCGCAGGTCAGTCTGGAGCAGCTCGCCCAACGTTCGGAGGGGCTGATCTGCCTGACCGGGGGCGGGGAGGGGGCGCTGGCGCGTTTGCTCGCCGAAGGACAGGCCGACGCAGCGCGACGCTACCTCGATCTCCTGACGCCGATGTTCGAGGGGCGCCTCTACATCGAGCTGTCGCGGCGTGACGACGCGACGGAGGATGCGGCCGAGGAAGCGCTGATCGACCTCGCTTACGAGGCTGACCTTCCGCTGGTCGCGACCAACCCCGCCTGCTTCGACGATGCCGAGTTCCACCCCGCGCACGATGCGCTGCTGTGCATTGCACAGTCGGCCTATATCGACAGCGCGGAGCGCCGCCGCAGCTGCCCGCACGCGCATCTCAAAAGTGCGGATGCGATGGCCGAGCTGTTCGCGGATGTGCCCGAAGCGCTCGCCAACACGCTCGTCGTCGCGCAGCGCTGCGCAGTGCGAGCGCCCAGCCGCAAGCCGATCCTCCCGTCGATCGCCGGCGACCGCGATGCCGAAGCGGAGCAGTTGCGGCGTGATGCGCACGCGGGCCTGGTCGAGCGACTGCGCGCGATCGAAGCGCTCGACGGCTCGCCCCCCCGCACCAGCGAAGCGCTCGAGGCGGATTACCCCGAATATTTCGAGCGACTCGCATTCGAAACCGACGTCATCGTCGGCATGGGTTTTCCGGGCTATTTCCTGATCGTCGCGGACTTCATCAAATGGGCGAAGTCGCACGACATCCCCGTCGGGCCGGGGCGCGGTTCGGGGGCGGGAAGCGTGGTGGCCTGGGCGCTGACCATCACCGACCTTGACCCGCTCAAGCTCGGGCTGCTGTTCGAACGCTTTCTAAATCCCGAGCGCGTGTCGATGCCCGACTTCGACATCGACTTCTGCGAAACGCGTCGTGGCGAGGTGATTCGCTACGTCCAGCAGAAATACGGGCGCGATACGGTGGCGCAGATCATCACCTTCGGGACGATGAAGGCGCGCGCGGTGCTCAAGGACACCGGGCGCGTGCTGCAGATGGGCTACAACCGCGTCGACCGGCTGGCGAAGATGGTCCCGAGCCATCCGACCGATCCCTGGACGCTCGCCCGTGCGCTGGGGCGGGGGAGCGACGACAAGGGCCGGCCCTATGTGGCGGCGCCCGAATTCCTCGCCGCTTACAAGCAGGAGGCAGAGGTCCGCCGCTTGGTGGACATGGCGCTGCGGCTCGAGGGGTTGCCGCGCCATAGCTCGACCCACGCGGCGGGGGTCGTGATCGGCGATCGCCCGCTGGCAGAGCTGGTCCCGCTATACCGCGACCCGCGTTCGGACATGCCGGTGACGCAATTCGACATGAAGTATGTCGAAGGCGCGGGGCTGGTGAAGTTCGACTTCCTCGGCCTCAAGACGCTGTCGGTGCTCAAGGAGGCGGAGCGCCTGCTGGCGGAGCGGGGCACGCACATCGACCTCGACACGCTCGCCTGGGACGATTCGGAGGTCTATGCGCTTCTCCAGCGCGGCGACACGGTGGGCGTGTTCCAGCTGGAATCGGAAGGGATGCGGCGCACGCTGGCAGCGGTGAAGCCGACCAATTTCGGCGACATCATCGCGCTCGTGTCACTTTATCGCCCGGGGCCGATGGACAACATCCCGAGCTTTGGCGCGCGCAAGAACGGGCGCGAAGATATTCGCTATCCGCACCCGCTGCTCGAGCCCGTGCTCAACGAAACCTATGGCATCATCGTCTATCAGGAACAGGTGATGCAGGCGGCGCAGGTGCTCGCGGGCTATTCGCTCGGCGAAGCGGACCTGCTCCGCCGCGCGATGGGCAAGAAAAAGAAAGAGGAGATGGACGCGCAGCGGGCGCGCTTCGTCGAAGGCTGCGAAAAGAACGGGATCATCAAGGAAAAAGCGAACGAGCTGTTCGACTTGATCGACAAGTTCGCAGGCTACGGCTTCAACAAGAGCCACGCGGCCGCCTACGCCTTGCTCGCCTATCAAACAGCGTGGTTGAAGGCGCATCATCCCGAGGCGTTCTTTGCCGCGTCGATGAGCTTCGATATCGACAGCACCGACAAGCTGGCGCTGTTCGTCGACGATGCGCGCCGGTCGGAGGTCGAGGTGGCGCCGCCGTGCCTCAACCAGTCGGAGGCGTCCTTCTCCATCGAGCCCGCGGGCGAGGGGCTACGGGTGCGTTACGGCCTCGGCGCGCTCAAGGGCGTCGGTGAAAAGGCGATGGAGACCGTCGTCGCCGAGCGAAACCGCGCCGGGGAGTTCAAGACGCTCGACGATTTCGCCGAACGCATCGACCCGCGCCTGCTCAACCGGCGGCAGATCGAGGCGTTGGCAGGAGCGGGTGCGCTCGATGGCCTGGGGCACGAACGTGCGGCGGTGTTCGCGGGTGCGGAGACCTTGCTCGCTGCATCCGCCAGCGCTGCGGAGGCGCGCGATAGCGGGCAGGGCGGGCTGTTCGGCGGCGATATCGCGACCATGCCCGCGGTGCACCTCCCCGCGGTGCCCGCCTGGTCACTCGCGGAGACGATGGCGAAGGAGAAGGACGCGTTCGGCTTTTACTTCTCGGCGCATCCGGTCAGCCGTTACGAGCTGATGACGACCGCCCTGCGCGTGCGCGAATATGGCAGCCTTTCGGGTGACACTCCTGCGGCACCGGGTGAGCGGCGCGCGGCAACGATGGCGGCGCTGGTCGAGAACGTGAAGTGGCGCACGTCGCAGCGCGGCAATCGCTATGCGATGCTGATGCTGTCCGATCGCTCGGGCCAGTTTCCGGCAAGCTGCTTCGACGCCGCGACCGGCGAGGCGCTGGAGGCGATGGCCGAGAGCGGCGCGTGCGGATTGCTCCAGGTGGAGCTCGACTGGCGCGAGGGGGAGGAAACTCCGCGCGTGACCGTTCGCAGCGCGGAAGATCTGGAGCGCCGGATGGCGACCAGCGCGCTCGCGCTGACGGTCGAGATCGAGAGCAGCGCGCCGGTGCCGACGCTCAAGCGGCTGGTCGCGGACGCGCGCAGTGGGCGCTCATCCATCCTCGTTCGCGTCGTCGCCAACGACGGCAGCGACGCGCCCATCGCCGAAGCGCGGCTGTGCCAGCGTTGCCATTTCGATCAGGAGGACGTGCACCGGCTTGAGCGCGTGGACGGAGTGCGGCACGTTCGGCTTGCCCCCGCTCCCGCACGCGCCGCGTTGGGATGAGGGAGAGACGATAAGGACGGAGAGAAAAAGCGATGCTCCACGGCACGATGCAGGACCGACCGCTGGTCACCACCGCGCTCATCGACCACGCCGCGCGCGAACATGGCGCGCAGGAGATCGTGACGCACTGGGCCGATGGTCGCGACGAGCGTGCCAACTGGGCGGGCGTCCATCTCCTCGCGCGGCGCATGGCACAGGCGTTGACCGCGCACGGTATCGCGAAGGGCGACCGCGTCGCGACGCTGGCAATGAATCACGCCCATCACCTCGCCGCCTGGTACGGCACCGCCGGGATCGGTGCAGTGCTGCATACGATCAACCCGCGGTTGTTCGATGAACAGATCGTCTACATCGTCAATCACGCCGAGGATCGGGTGCTGCTTTACGATGCGGCGTTTGCGCCGATTATCGAGCGGCTGCGCCCGCAACTCAGCTGCGTCGAACGCTTCATCTGCTTCGATGGTGAGGGGGCGGGCGGCGATGCCAGCTTCCTCGACTGGCTCGGCCGTCACGACGGCGACGTCCGCTGGGTCGAGCTCGACGAGCGGGACGCCTGCGGCCTGTGTTACACCAGCGGTACGACGGGCCATCCCAAGGGCGTGCTGTACCAGCATCGCAGCAACGTTATTCACGCCTTTGCCCTGCTGCAGCCCGATGTGTTCGGCCTATCGAGCCGCGCCTGCGCATTGCCGGTGGTGCCGATGTTCCATGCCAATGCTTGGGGCCTGCCCTATGGCGCAGCCGCGACGGGCGCGAAGCTCGTCTTCTCGGCGACCAACGACGCGCCGACGCTGTGGCGCCTTATCCGCGAAGAGGGCGTGACCCACAGCGCGGGCGTCCCGACCGTCTGGCTCGGCATGTTTGCTGACCTCGACGCCAACGGGGGCGATTATGGCAAGCTTGAGCAGGTCGTGATCGGCGGTTCGGCCGCGCCGCGGGCCATGATCGAGCGTCTGATGCGCGCCGGCGTCAGCGTCGCGCACGCCTGGGGCATGACCGAAACCTCCCCGATCGGCACGATGGGCGCGCGCCCCTATGGCTGGGATGCGCTGAGCTTCGACCAGCAGGTCGACGTCGTCGTCAAGCAGGGCCGTGTGCCGTTCGGGGTGGAGCTGCGGCTGGTCGACGATGAAGGGCGCGAGCTACCGCGCGACGGGCAGACCAGCGGTCGGCTTCAGATCCGTGGGCTGTGGATCATCCAGCGCTACTTCAAGGCCGAAGAGGATGCCGCCAACGCCAACGGCTGGTTCGACACCGGCGACGTCGCCATTCTCCATCCCGACGGCACGATGCAGATCACCGATCGCGCCAAGGACGTCATCAAATCGGGCGGCGAATGGATCAGCTCGATCGAACTCGAGAATGCGGCGGTTGGCTGCCCGGGTGTCGCAGAGGCGGCGGCGGTCGGGGTTCACCACCCCAAGTGGGACGAGCGCCCGCTGCTGCTCGTCGTGCGCAAGCCCGGTGCCGACGTCGACGCCGAAGCGATCACCCGCCACCTTTCCACCTGCGTCGCGAAATGGTGGCTCCCTGACGAGATCAAGTTCGTCGACGCGCTGCCGCACACCGCCACGGGCAAACTGCTCAAGCGCCAATTGCGCGAGGACTATCGAGACTACCGCCTACCGATCTAAGGTGGTTCCGCGGCAATAGTGGTCGACCGGCGGCCGAAGATTCTCGTCGCCTGCCGTCGCTAAAGCGACCGTTACGACCGCTACGTTGCGCGCGCCGACGCCGTCGGCGCGTGGAGGACCTGCGCCGCGCAAGGGTCCGGACGCGAGCGGTGATGGTCGCGCGCGAAGCAGTGGTCCGCCGTAAGAATGGTGCGACAATGGATGTCGCCACCATAGCCTCCAAAACGAGCGAAAGGTCCCATAGCGCTACCACCGCGCCGCCCTCGATCGCACCTGCAAGTGATAAGAATTCGAGCCCGGCTACGGAAGAGACGAGTACCAGAAGCGCAAATATGAGATGTCGCGAAGTCACATTATCTAGGCGTCGCGCAACCGGAACGACCACCATCTTCTGAAAGCTTTGCGCGATGGGCGCGCTGGGGTGGCGTATGATCCACAGCAGCAGAACTATGCCGACCCACACCATCGATAGCCTCGCCAAGCCACGAACAATCTCATTGCTCAGGATCGGCCAATGTTCAGCGACTTGCAGGAGCACTTCGCGGTGTATTAGAGACATATGCCACCAACACAGCTGGAGCGTGCCATGTCCGTCCTTTTTGCCCTCGCGCTGGCCGCCACGCCTGCGGCTCAAACAGTGGCTCAGGTCGATCGCGCGGTCGTCGCGCCGCGTCACGAAATTGCCGTGTTGGGGACGGCGCATCTCGATTAGCTGCCCGAAGGCTTTGACCCGGCCACCCGCTTGGGACCGGTACTGGATCGTATCGCCGCGTGGCCGCCGGCGATGATCGCCGTGGAGAACCTCTCGGGCGCACAGTGCGACTATCTTCGCCGCTACCGCTTTGCATATCCCGACACCGCCGAAAGCTATTGTTGGGACCCGGCGCCGGCGCGCACCGCGCTCGGCCTCGACAACGCGGGCGCAGAGCAGGCGATCGAAACTCTGCTTGCGAGCCCGCGTCAGGATCGCCCCGCAGCCGAGCGCCGTCGGCTTGCCGCGCTGATGCTCGCAACCGGCGATCGCGCCTCGGCTCTGGTGCAGTGGCTGCGCTTGCCGCCGGGGGAGCGCGTCGCTGATGCAACGCTCACCGCCCCGCTCGTCGACGTGCTGAACCGCACGATGACGCGGCGCAACGAGAGCTATCAATTGGCCGCTCGCCTTGCCGCCCGGCTCGGGCATGAGCGGCTCATACTGATGGACGACCACACCGGGGACCGGGCCACGGGCGGCGAAAGGCCCACTGACGAAGCGCAGATCCGCGCGATCTGGAGCAATCCGCACGCGAGCCGTCTGCGCGACGAGGACGCCGCCGCCGATCGTGCAATGATCGGGCCCGGCGGTGACATGTTGCGCTGGTATCGCCGCCTCAACAGCGTCGAGCGCATGCGAACCAATATGGCGGGTGATTTCGGCGCCGCCGCTGGGACCGACGCGAGCAACGTGGGCCGCCGCTACCTCGCTTATTGGGAGACGCGGAACCTGCGTATGGTGGCCAACATCCGGGAGGCGATCGGTCCAACCCCGCCAGGTCGGGTTCTGGTCATCGTCGGCGCGGCGCACAAGCCGCATTTCGAACGATATCTCGGCATGCTCAGCGACGTGCGCGTGAGCGACGTCGGACAGGTGTTGCGCTGATCGTCAGCCTCCCGACAGCGGGCTCGCCCCCTCACCCAGACTGAACAACGGCAGGTCGTTGCTGCCGCTCGCCGCGGTCTCCACGCCTTCGAAGCCACTCACCGTTACGCCCAGCAGCCGTGCGCCCATGGGGAGGGGGAGGGCGGCGGTGAGTATCGCCTGCGCGCGGGCGAGAAGGTCGGCGTGACTCGCCACCCAGCCGCCGCTTTGCGCGCGAGTGATCTGACGAAAGTCGGCGAACTTGATCTTGACGGTGACCGTGCGCGCAGGGGGATGACCCTTGAGCCGCTCGCACACCGTGTCGACGATGGTCGTGAGCGCCGCGAGGAGGTCGTCGGCGCGGGTCAGGTCGTGGTCGAAGGTGCGTTCGGCGCCCAGCGACTTTCGCATGCGCTCACTCCGCACCGGGCGATGGTCGACGCCGTTGGCCATGTCGATCAGCACTTGCGCCCCGCGCCGGAAGTGCGCGTCGAGCTGGTCGCGAGGAGCGTTGGCAAGCTCGGCGCAACTGCGCAGCCCCAGCGCCTCCAGCCGTCGCGCGGTGACCGGCCCCACGCCATGCAGGCGACTGACCGGCAGCGAATGCACGAAGGCCGCCTCGCGGCCGGGCGGCACCACCGTCAAGCCGTCAGGCTTGCGATGGTCGGAGGCGAGCTTGGCGACGAGCTTGTTCGTCGCGACTCCCGCTGACGCAGTGAGCCGCGTCACCTCCAAAATGCGCGCGCGCACATGTTGCGCGGTAGCCGTTGCACTGCCGAAGCCGCCGCGGTCGCTGGTGACGTCGAGATAGGCTTCGTCGAGGCTGAGCGGCTGCACCGCGTCGGCGACCTCCGCAAAGATCGCACGGATCTGCTGGCTGACCTCCCGATAGACGTCAAAGCGCGACTTCACGAAGATGAGGTCCGGACACAGCTTCGCCGCGGTGAGCGAGGGCATAGCGGAGCGCACCCCAAATCGCCGCGCCTCGTAGCTCGCCGCCGCCACCACCCCACGCATCCTCGAACCGCCGACCGCGACCGGTTTGCCGCGCAAGGTCGGATCGTCGCGCTGCTCCACGCTCGCGAAGAACGCGTCCATGTCGACATGGATGATCTTGCGGACCCGCTCGGTCATGGTCGCCGCGTTCTACGCTTGTTCGCGCGACAGGCCAAGGCGGTGCCGGCGCAAATCGGCTTGCGATGCACGCGAACGCGTGGCATCTGCCCCGCTGCCGAGCGGGTATAGCATAGTGGTAATGCTCCAGCCTTCCAAGCTGGCTAGAGGGGTTCGATTCCCCTTACCCGCTCCATCTCCCCCAGCGTTCAGCGCAGCGTCAGTCGAGCAGCTTAGGCTAGCACTTTCGAGCCGGCGGCGTCGGTGCTGCGCGGTGATGGAGATGGATATGCGAAAGTTGATGTTTGGCGCCCTGCTCGGGTCGGCCCTGCTGGCGACCGGCGCGATCGCCCAGCAGGCGACGACGCCGAGCGCACCGTCACCAATGCGCGAGCGCGTGCCGATGGCCGACATGACTCGCGCGCAAGCGGGTGAGCGCGCGGCCCAGCAGTTCGACCGGCTCGATGCCAACCGCGACGGCACGCTTGATCAGAGCGACATGCAGGCGCGCATGCTCGCCCGGCAGGCCGAGCGCTTCACCAGCCTCGACACCGACCGCAACGGGTCGATCAGCCGTGCGGAATGGGACGCCGGCCATCAGATGATGATGTCGCGGCGGGGTGAACGTCATGCCGCGATGGGGCAGCGGATGGGACGCGGCGGTGCGATGCGCGACGGCATGATGATGCGCCGCGGCGGTGCTGGCCTCGGCCAGCAGGGCGCGACGCCCGGGACCGCGCGTTCGCCGCTCACCCGCGATGCGCTTGTCAACAGTGCCTACGCGCTGTTCGACGCGCTCGACGCCAATCGTGACGGGACCGTGACGCAGGCGGAGCGCGCAGCGAGGCGCGCTGAAATGCGTCAGCAGCGCCAGCGCTGACGATCTTCGATGTCGCCGGGTCTCACCTGTCGAGACCCGGTGATCGACGTCCCCCTACACGTAAAGCGCGACGCCCTGAGTGCCGAGCGCGACCAGTTCACGGCGCGCATTCCAGATCTGCATCTCCTGAACGGAAAAGCCCCGGCGCACCCAGTTCGAGCGGCTCGCCAGCAGCCACCAGCCGTCCTCGGTCTGGGGATCGTCGCTGAGATAGTGCTGCGTCCAGGTCGAACTGCTTACCGGCCCGAACTCCCGGAACATCGTGATCGCGGCGGGCGGCAGCGCATCGCCGAGTGCGAGCAACGAAACTGTCGCAGGCGCGCTCGGCTGGTCCACCCACCGCACCCAAGTGACAATATCCGCATCGGCCTTGGCATGGCCGAAGCCCCGCCCTCCGCGCGGGCGCATGTCGAACTTGCGCGTAAAGCTGGGGCGCATCGGATGATCCGCCACGCTTTCGAGCGCGTCGGGATCGGCGATCTGGGGAGCCGGCATGGATGCAAGGTCCACGTGGCTATCTCGCGCGCCGAGGAAGGTGAAGGTGGCATTGGTCCCGTAACCGGCCTCGCTCGTCACGTCGGCGCCGACAAACAGCGACGATTTGGACCGACGCAGTTCGCGGGTCGTGACCGCCACCTCTCCGCCGATCGGGCCGACGAAGCTGATCTGTGCGCTGCGAAGCGGAGCATGCGGCGTGTGCTCGGCGAGGACCGCGTCGAGCGCCACCGCCGCGCTGATCCCGCCATAAGCGGTCCGCCCCTGCATCCAGTCGGCGCCAATGGCGTAGCGGCGCGCAGAGCCCTCGGCACGGCCAGCGCCTAGCAGTTGGTTAAGGCTGGTCGCCGTGTCGCCGCTCAACGGCTCAACCCTCGACCGTGAAGCTAAGCCCGGCTCGCTCCTCCAGACGATCCGCGAGCTTCAAACCCATCAGCCCGCCCGGGGTATACACCCCGCCCGGTGCGTCCCAGTCGACGAGCATCAGCCCCGTCTCCGCCAGCATCTTGGAGGTGGAGCCGTAGCCCGGGTCCTTGTCGCCCTTCACCGACACCCGCAGCCGTCGTCCGTCGGGCCATTCGCCCACGAACAATATGTCATAGAAACCCGCCTCGCGTTCCTCGCGGGTCGGTCCCTCGCCTGGCGCGGGGTCGTTTGGGGTGCCGATCATCGGTGTCGAAGCGACATATTTCGCCGCCGCCTCCCCCTCAGCTCCGCCACCGGTGAGGATCATCTCGTCATAGACGAAGTCCTCTCCCCAATGATGGCCGAGGAGGAAGTTGGTGCGGTGGACGTTCTTGGTGTTTATCGCCGCCATCACGAACGGCGCGGCCCAGCTGCCGATGCCCTCGTCGAATTCGACCGCATCGCCGAGCGGCTGGTCAGGGCCGCGAAACTCGGGCGTGAGGGCAAAAGGGTCGGTGAGCGCGGCGATGACGCCCGGATCCTTTGCCGCCGCCGCCATCGTGGCGCGGAGTGAGGCCGCAGTGCCGCCGGAGAACTTGCCCTGCATCGCGCGCACGCGGCCTTTGACGCGCGGCGCGGGCGAACCGAACCGATCGATCCCCTCCGCCTGCAGCACACTGACGCCCAGGTCGAAGGGAATCGAATCGAACCCGCAGGAAAAGACGATGCGCGCGCCCGACTGTTTAGCGGCGCCGTGGTGCTGGTCGATCTTGGCCTTCATCCACGCGGGCTCGCCGCACAGGTCGGCGTAGTCGGTGCCGTTGGCGACGCAGCTCGCAACGAGCGCGTCGCCGTAAAGCTGGTAGGGGCCGACGGTGGTGACCACCACGCGCGTCGATCGCGTCATCGCATCGAGGCTCGCGGCGTCGTCGGCGTCGGCAACGATCAGCGGAACGTCGGCAGCGGCGCCGATTTCGTCCCGCACCGCTTCGAGCTTTGAACGGTCACGACCCGCCATCGCCCAGCGCGTGCGCTCCCCCTCCGCCTGTCGCTTGGCGAGATACTCCGCGACCAGCCGCCCGGTGTAGCCGGTGGCGCCCCAGACGATCAGGTCATGCTCGCGTTCGTCGGTCGCCATTGTCGTTATCGCTCCGTCAAAGCCGCGGCAGGGTGACGCCGCGCTGGCCCATATATTTGCCCGCGCGGTCGGCGTAGCTCACCTCGCACGGCTCATTGCCCTGGAGGAAGAGGAACTGGCACGCGCCTTCATTGGCGTAGATCTTGGCCGGCAGCGGGGTGGTGTTCGAAAACTCGAGCGTCACATGCCCCTCCCAGCCGGGCTCGAGCGGGGTGACGTTCACGATGATGCCGCAGCGGGCGTAGGTCGATTTGCCGAGGCAGATCACGAGCACATCGCGCGGCACGCGGAAATACTCGACCGTGCGCGCGAGCGCGAAGCTGTTGGGCGGAATGACGCACACGTCGGTCTTGCGATCGACGAAGCTGTTGGAGGCGAAGTCCTTGGGGTCCACCACCGCGCTGTCGACGTTGGTGAAGATCTTGAAATCGTTCGCCACCCGCGCGTCGTAGCCGTAGGACGACAGGCCGTAGCTGATGCACCCGTCGCGTCGCTGCGCCTCGACGAAAGGTTCGATCATCCCGTCGTTGAGCGCGCGCTCGCGTATCCATCGGTCGGAAAGGATGCTCATCCGCCGATCCCCAGATCGCCCGGCCCAAAGGCGTGAGGGAGGAGGGCGGATAGTTGGTGCGTCTCGACCGCCCCGCCGTCGCCGGAGGCGCAGTGGATGGTGAGGTCGCGGTTCGAAAGGCTCGCCGCTTCGTTGAGGACCTGTCGGCAGCGGCCGCACGGCCGGACGGGATCGGACCCCGCGATGCCGCCGCCTTCATCCATCACCCCTCCGATCACGCCAACCTCGACCACGCGGCGCAGCGCCCCTTCGCTATTGGCCTTCGCCAGGGCGACCGTTTCGGCACAAAGCGACAGGCCGTAGCTTGCATTCTCGAAGTTGGTGCCGGTCACGATCGAGCCGTCGTCGAGCAGCAGCGCGGCGCCCACCGCGAAGCGCGAATAGGGGGCGTGGGCGTGGGCGGCGGCCTCTCGGGCGGCGGCGATCAGCGCGTCGCGGGTCATCGCCTGCCGTCCTGCCCGAGATTGCGGCGCAGCGCCAGCCATCGCACGCGGCCCGCAACACCGTCGAGCTGGGTGCGATCGTTGGCGAGCCACAGCGCCCAGTCGCGGCGCGCCCCGTTCCTCGCCGCCCCCGCATCGCGCGGCGCAATCAGCAGGCGTTCGCGCCGAATGTCGCCGAGCGGATAGCGCTCCTCCAGGTCCGGCATGATGCCCAGCACCGCCCGGCGCCCGCCGTGCGTCTCCACCTGCGAGAGGAAGGTGGTGAGTTCGGCCCGGAGCAGGGCGGGAGAGGGCGGCCGCGCGCATTGCGCCTCATCCTCGATCAGCACCAGCGGCGGCAGCGTATCGCTCGCGCGTGGGACCAGCGTCACGAACGCGGCCGCCTGCTCCGCCGCCGGGGCGCACAGGCGGTAGTGGTGGATGGCCCCGGTCGGGAGGCCGCTCCCCCGCGCCGCGGCGAGAAGTTCGCTAAAGCCGGGCTCGAGCCGGGATCCGCGCGTGGCGTCGAGGTAGACGAAGCGAGCGCCTGCCGCCTTGAGCGCGTCGGCGGTGAGCGGACGGTTGGCCGCGCCGATCGCCACCCCCTGCGCTCCGACGCTGGTCGGCGCGGGTCGCCAGCGATCGGCGCGCGTCGCCCAAATCGCCCAGCCGAGCAGCCCCAAGAGCAGCGCTAGCAGCACCGCTTTCAACCAGCCGCGCTCACCCACGGAAATGGAGCACGCAGATCAGCGTGAACAGGCGCCGCGCGGTGTCGAAGTCGAGCTCGATCTTGTCGCCCAGCCGCTCCATCAGCAGCTGCGCGGCGTCGTTGTGGATCGCACGCCGGGCCATGTCGATCGTCTCAATCTGGTCGGCGGTCGCTGTACGGAGCGCCTGATAATAGCTGCCGACGATCGCGAAATATTCGCGGACCGGTCGGCGAAAGCGCCCCAGCGCGATGACCAGTTGCTCCCACGGCGTTCCGTCGGCGCGGCGGATGTCCATCGCCAGCCGCCCGTCGTGCACCGCCAGATGCAGCTGCCACGGCCCGGCATAATCGTCGCCCGGATGTTCGCGCAGAGGGCGAAAGTGCGAGTTTTCCTTGAGGTCGAACAGTGCGATGCGCCGCTCCTGCTCGACATCGTCGCTGCGCCGCACGACCGTCGCTTCGTCGAGTTCGATGTGGATGATGCGCGGGTCGGCCATGGCAATATGCCGCCCATTGCCGCAGCTTTGAAAGGATATCCACAGCTTTGCGCGTGGGCGAGCTTGACGCGGCGACGGCCTGCGCGTGAGGTCGCGCGACCATGGCAAGCGCGCTTCCGATTCCCGCCAACCAGACCGCTCCCGATGCGGCCGCTACTCCGGCGCTCCCCTCCAATCTGGAGGCGGAGGCGGCGTTCCTCGGCGCATGCATGATTGACAATCGCGTGCTGGAGGACCTGCCGGTCCCGCTCGAGCCGCAGCATTTCTTCGAACCGCTCCATCAGCGCCTGTTCGAGCGGATCAGCGTTCTGGTGACCGACAACCGCGTCGCCAATCCGGTGACGCTCAAGGTCTATTTCGATGCGGACGAGGGGATGCGCGCGCTCGGCGGGCCGGGGTGGCTGGCGCAACTGACCGGCAGCGCGGCGGGTCTGATCGGCGCGCGCGATCTTGCGCGACAGATCCACGACCTCGCTCTGCTGCGCGCGCTGATCGGCGTCGGGCGCGAGCTGGTCGAGCGCGCCACCGACACGCGCGACAGCATCGACCCGCACACCCAGATCGAGGAGGCGGAGACCGCGCTCTACCGGGTGGCCGGGGGCGATACGGAGCTCGGGCAGGCGCGGAGCCTGGGCGCGGCGGCGTCGGTGGCTCTCGCCAACGTCGAAAAGGCGCTGAACAGCGGCGGTTCGTTGTCGGGCGTCACCACCGGGCTCGCGTCGGTGAATGCCAAGATCGGCGGGCTGCATCAGTCCGACTTGCTGATCCTTGGCGGGCGTCCTGGCATGGCCAAGACCTCGCTCGCCACCAACATCGCCTACGCTGCCGCTGACCGCTGGCTGCGGGACGAGGCGGACGGCATTCCGCCCGAAAAGAACATGGGCGCGAAGACTGTGTTCTTCAGCCTGGAAATGAGCGCCGACCAGCTCGCCACGCGTATCCTCGCGGAACAGGCGAACATCAGCTCCGAAGCGCTGCGCATGGGCAAGATCAGTCACGGCGACTTCGACCGGCTGGCCGACGCTGCGGCGCGGTTACAGTCGATGCCGCTGTTCATCGACGATACGCCCGCGCTGACCATCGCCGGCCTGCGCACTCGCGCCCGCCGCCTCCACCGGCGGCATGGGATTGGGCTGGTGATCGTCGACTATCTTCAGCTGTTGCAGGGCGCGAGCCGTTCGGGCGACAACCGCGTGCAGGAAATTTCGGAGATTAGCCGCGGGCTCAAGACGCTCGCCAAGGAGCTGAACGTCCCCGTGCTTGCGCTGTCGCAGCTCAGCCGCGCGGTGGAGAGCCGGGAGGACAAGCGGCCCCAACTCGCCGACCTGCGTGAATCGGGCTCGATCGAACAGGACGCCGACATGGTGCTGTTCCTGTTTCGCGAGGAATATTACGTCAACGCGCGCGAACCCAAGCGGCCGACCGATGGCGATGACGCGAAGGTGTTCGACGATCACGCCAAATGGGCTGCGGAGCTCGAGCGCGTTCAGGGCCTCGCCGAACTGATCGTCGCCAAGCAGCGCCACGGCGCGACCGGCAAAGTGCGGCTCCACTTCGAGGCGCGGCTGACCAAATTCAGCGACCTCGCCGACGACCGCTACGGCGCCTACGAAGACGATTAGACGCCGCGCACCAGCCGGGCGATGAAGAAGCCGTCAAGCCCGCCTGCCTCCGCGAGCTGGGAGGGGAGGGTGCGGACGGTGCCCACGGCTGTCGGTAGGAGGCCCGTCGGTAGCTCATTCTCGCTCACCGGGTCGATGCGCCAGTCGGGCCGCCGTCCTAGGAAAGCGGCGATCTGCCCCTCCCCCTCGGCCGGCTCGAGGCTGCACGTGGCGTACACGATCTGCCCGCCCTCGCGCACGGCATTTCCTGCAGACTCAAGCATTTGCGCCTGCAAACTCGCACGGTCTGCTATATCGCGATCCTCGATGCGATGGAGCACGTCCGGGTGCCGTCGCGCGATGCCGGTGGCGCTGCATGGTGCGTCGAGGAGTGCCGCATCATAGGCCGCGTGGCCACTGAGGTCGCGCCCGTCCCCGACCACCACCTCCGCGCCCAGCTGCACGCGCGCTAGGTTGTCGCGCAGTCGCTCCGCCCGCCGTGCGGAGGCGTCGAGCGCGACGACTTCCCACCCCGCCGCTGCGAGCTGCATCGTCTTGCCGCCCGGGGCTGCGCCAATGTCGATCACGCGCCGCCCTCCGCCACGCCCGAGCAGGCGGGCGGGGATCGACGCCGCAAGGTCCTGCACCCACCACGCGCCTTCGCCATAACCCGGTAGCCCGTGCACCGCGCGACCGCGATCGAGGCGGAGGTGGCCGGGGGCGAGGCTGGTGCCCTCCAACCGCTCCGCCCACTCAGCCGTGCTCGCCGGATCGCGCAGGGTGAGATCGAGTGGCGGCGGCGCGGCAAGCGCGGCGGCGATGCGGTGCGTTTCCTCGCGTCCCCAGCTGTGCTCCCAGCGACGTTCGACCGCGGGCGGCAGCGGGGGAACTGCGGGCAAGCGCGCACCACTGCGGAGCACCGCGCTGAAGACGCCATGGAGCAGCCGCCTCGGGCCGCCGCTGACGAGCGGGAGGACGGTTGCGATCGCGGCGTGATCGGGCACGCGCATCGCCAGCGCCTGGACGAGCGCGATGCGAAGCGCCTGTCGCACCTTCAGGTCATGCGCCAGCGGCTCGCGCGTATGGGCGTCGATCAACGCGTCCAGCGCGACGGCGTGGCGGCACACCTCGGTCGCGATCGCGACGGCGAGCGCGCGGTCGCTCCCATTGCCCAGTGGACGCAGCACGTTGGGGCTCGCGGCATCGAGCGGCTCCCCCCGCCGAAACACGGCGTCGAGCAGCTTGAGCGCCGCCGCGCGCGCGGGAACACCGATGGCATCGGGGCCTTGCGCAGTCGCGGGCGATTGGGGGCGGGTGCGGGGCAGGCTGTGAGCTCCGGGTGGCGGGGAGGAAGATCGGCCCTATACTCTCACCATGGACAAGCCCAACCCCGCTGCCTCCACCCGACGTGCGACGAAGCGACCGCCGGGGGTCGTGCCCCCCGCGCACTGGCAGCCATCAGCGCCGCCCGAGGCTGAGGCTGTACCCTACGAAGGACGCGGCGTCGGCGATCGGCCGGACCCGGTGCGCTACGGCGACTGGGAGAAAAAGGGCATCGCCATCGACTTTTGAAAAATGGCCCGCCGACATCGCTGCCGGCGGGCCACGTTCCCAGTGGAGTGGGAAGCGGTCAGAAGCGGAAGCCGATGGCAACCCCGTACCGGCGCGGCTCCAGCGTAAAGGTGTTGGTGAACAGACCCGACGAGGCGTCCGTAACGTAGAGGCCGGTGGTCGCATTGCTGTCGAAGATGTTCTGGATGAACGCCCGCGCGTACCAGCGGCTATCCGGTCCGTTGAGCTGAACCTGCGCATTGGCCTGCGCATAACCCTCGATGCGGTTGACCTCACCGTTGAAGATGCTGCCGAAGCTCTCACCCGTGTAGGTGAGGTCGACGCGCGGAACGAGCGTCATATTATCTCCGAAGCGCACGGTGTACTGGGCGCCGGCGCTCCATTTGAAGTTGGGCGCCTGCGGCAGTTCGTTTCCGCGGATGTTCACCGGCACGCCGGAGGCGAAATACTGGATCCCGCCGAACTGCTGTCCAACCGTCGCGGCGGTCGCTGCAAGCGCGCCGCACACGCTGAACGCGCCGGTGGAGGCGATGCCGCTGTCGACCGGGAATGGCGACGGCGCGCGCAGTCCCGCTCCCGGGGCAAGCCCCGGGATCTGGCCTACGTTGATCAAATTGTTGATCGTCGCGACATAGGCGTTGACCGCCGCCGCGTTTCCGCTCGCCGAGGCGACCGCGCAGTGCGAGGCATTGGTGATGTCCTTGATGATCACCGCGTCGGCACGCCCGCCTCCGGGATCGCGCGGATTGGACAGCAGCTTATCCTGCGACACCGAGGTGTTGAGGTAGGAGAAGCCGAGGTTGATCAGCAGGTCGCGCACCGGACGAACGATCGCCTCCGCCTCGAACCCCCAGATGTTGGCGCTGACGTTGTCGTTGACCGACGTGCGCGCGACGATGCGCGACAGCTGCAGGTCGTTATAGCGATAGTAGAAGCCCGTCAGGTTCAGCTGCATCGCGCCGAACGTGTTCTTGGACCCGATCTCGAATGCATCGACCGTCTCGGGCCCGAAGGATTCGGGGACGGCAAAGACCGGCGATACCGGCGGGTTGATACCGCCCGACTTATAACCACGCGAATAGCTGAAATAGAGGAGGTTGTCGGGCGTAATCTGAAAATCGACCACCGCCCGACCGGTCAGTTCGCTGAAGCGCACGGTGCGGCGCTGGAAAGCCTCGCAGCCCGCTACCGAGCCGATAGCGCCAGAGACATTCGGATTCTGCGCGAGCGACGCTGCATTCGTTGTCGGGCAGACCGTCGCAGGGTCGGCATCGAAACCCGCCGCAAAGGGCGATGCGTCGGCGCTCGTCGATCCGAACGGGATGAGAAAATTCACCAGCGTCGTGCGCGCGCTGATGCTCTTGTAGTCATTGTTGTAGCGCAGGCCGAGCGTCAGCTTCAGCCGGTCGTTGAACTCGTAGTAGCCCTCGCCGAAAATCCCGTAGCTGCGCGTCCGCAGGTCGTCGCTGTGGTTTCGGTAGAAGGGAGGTCCCCGGTACGAAGGCGGGCGCGGGCCACCGGTCAGGGAACCCAGCGCACCCAGCACGCCCGATGCATAATCCAGCCCGAAGCTGTTCACATAATAGCTGTTTTCGCTGAGGTGGAGCTCGCCGTAGATCCCGCCGAGTAGGAAGTTGAACGGTCCATCCCAGTCGGACGAAACGATGCCCTCGACCGTCCAGCTTGTGGTGAACGCATTCGAGCGATCGAAGTCGAGCGGCGTCTGTCCGCACACGGCGTGCCCGCCGAATACGCCCGTATTCGTCTCCTCCGCAGCGGAGGTGCACAGCACGCCACCCGGACCTTGCGGGATCAGTGCGTTCGCGACGGGCTGGAAGTAGGCGGCAGGCAACCCCGGCACGAGCCCTGCACCCGCGGCGGCGAGGAACGATAGCCCCGGGGTCATGCCCGAACGGTTCTGCACTGCGAGCGTGTAGTCCTGGCTGCTATCGACGCCAGTGTCTTGATAGTTGCCGAGCACCCGCAGCGACAGGCCATTGCCGAGGTCCTGGCGGATCGAGGCCTGGAGGATCATCTCGTCCGCGCGATAGGGGGAGGGTGAGTCGGTGTTGACCTGACGCGGGTCCGCCGGGTTCACCGACGTCGAAAACGGGTCGAAACCGTAAACGCTGCCGAGCGCGAACGGCGCGGGCACGCCTTGCGAAACGAGGAACTCACGGCTCGTCAGGACCGAGGCGAGCGTCGAGTTGCCGTTCGTGACCTGCGCGTCACGCCGCAGGTTGAGACAGCCAAGCACGCCGGTGGGGTCGCGCTGGCACAGCTGCTTTTGAATGCGCAGGCGGCTGTCGTTTTCCCGGAAATAATAGCCCATCAAATCGATGGTAATGCTTTCCGTCGGCTCCCAACGGAACGAGCCGCGCACCCCGAACAGATCGCGGTCGTCGAGCCGCCCGCCGTCAAAAATGTTGGTCGTGTATCCGTCGCGGTTGAGGTAGATGCCCGCAACGCGGACCGCCGCCCTGTCGCCGAGCGGGACGTTGACCATCCCGCGCACCTTGATGCTGTTGTAATTGCCGTATTCAAACTCACCCGCCGCGCCGAAGTCGCCCGGCTCGGGGCGGGCGGTGAGGAAATTAATTACCCCCGACGTCGCATTACGACCGAACAACGTGCCCTGCGGGCCGCGCAGCACCTCGACACGCTCCAGGTCAAAAAACTCCGTCTCGAAGATGCGGGTCGAGAACAGCGGCGCGTCGTTCATGTGGATCGCGGTCGCGCTGTCGCAGGTCACCCCGACGCACAGGTCACCGATCCCACGGATGGTAAAGCTCGCGCCGGTGAAATTGCTTTTGGAGAAAGTGATGTTCGGAAGGCTGAGCTGCAGGTCCGACGTGTTGCGAATTTGCTGCTGCTCGAGGTTCTGCGCGGAAAAGGCGCTCACGGCGATCGGCACGTCCTGCAGCCGCTCGGACGATCGCTGCGCGGTGACGACAATGTCGGTCGATTGATCCTCGGGCGGTGTCGCCTGCTGCGCCCGCTGCGCGCTGACCGGATCGCCGGTAGCGTTGGCGTCGGTGGTCGACTGGGCCAATGCGGGGCTGGAGAGTGTGAGGCTCAGTAAAGAGGCGCCGATCAGGTAACGCGACGACCGCCGGGCATTGTTCATCTCTCTAGCTCCCCTTCCGATCCGGGCCGCTTGCCGGACGCGAACCAAACGGCGACGCAACGCGCGCCCAGGCGGGGGAGAGAGGTCGTGTCATCACGACTGGCCACAATCTGCGCCGTGGCTGTGTGTCGGAGACAAAGGGCAACTGACATTTTTGTCAATTCCCTAAATGACGTCGGCCGGAACCGGGCGCCAGCCGACCTGCGGCGCGACGCTGTGGCGCTTTTGCCACGATTTGCGCTGAAAGTCTGAAGTCACGTCGCGCATCGTTGACGTCTTCCGTGCACGTGGCAGAGCAGCGGCCGTTGAGACGCCGTGAAGCGCGTCAGACAGGAGTTGAGGACGAATGAAGCTCTCCTACGTTTTGCAAACCGCCAGCGCGCTCGCACTGATTGCCGCTGGCCCGGCGTTCGCCCAGGACGCGAATGTGCCCCCGCCTGGTAACACGCCGCCCACTGGGGCGCAGGCGCAGGATCAGGCCGACGACCAGAGCTCTGATCAGGGCAACGACATCATCGTCACTGCGTCCAAGCGCGAAACCACGCTGCAGGACACCCCGATCGCAGTGTCGGTGGCGACGGCTGAGACCATTCAGCAGGCGCAGGCGCGCGACCTGATCGACGTGCAGACGCTGGTCCCCTCACTGCGCGTGGCCCAGCTCCAGTCGAGCGCCAATACCAACTTCATCATCCGCGGTTTCGGTAACGGCGCCAACAACGCCGGCATCGAACCGTCGGTGGGCGTGTTCATCGACGGCGTCTATCGTTCGCGCTCCGCCGCGCAGATCGGCGATCTCCCCAACATCCGCCGCATCGAAGTGCTGCGCGGGCCGCAGTCGACGCTGTTCGGAAAGAACGCCAGCGCGGGCATCATCTCGATCGTGACGCAGGAGCCGCAGTTCAGCTGGGGCGGCCATGCAGAGCTCAGCTACGGCAACTACAACGCCATCGTCGCGCGCGCGGACGTCACCGGGCCGATCAGCGACACGCTCGCGTTCAGCCTTTACGGCAACTACAATCGCCGCGACGGATACGCCCGCGACCTCAACCTCAACACCGACTTCAACGATCGCAATCGCTACGGCTTCCGCGGGCAGCTGCTGTGGGAACCGTCGGATGCGTTCAAGGTCCGGCTGATCGGCGACATCGACCAGATCGACGAAAATTGCTGCATCGCGGGTAACGTCATCAACGGTCCGACCGGCGCGGCTATCGTTGCGGTCGGCGGACGTATCGATGCCGCCAACCCGTTCAGCTACAATGTCTACAACAACTTTCCCTCGTCGAATGACATTCGCAACTGGGGGTTGTCGGGGCAGGCGGACTATGAGTTCGGAGCTCTCACTCTAACCTCGATCACGGCCTATCGCGAGGTGAAGAGCCGCACCAATCAGGACAGCGACTTCACCAGCGCCGACCTGATCGGGCAGAACCGCAACGCGCTCGACATCAACACCTTTACGCAGGAGTTGCGCTTGGCGTCGGACTTCGACGGCCCGCTCAACTTCCTCGTCGGTGGCTTCTATTTCCGTGAGGATATCGTCACCAGCGATGCGCTGACCTACGGCACCGCGTTCCGCAATTATGCCAATATCCTCTCGAACGGTGCCATCAACACGGTGGAGGCGCTGACCGGTACGCCGACGGGCACCTTCTTCGCGGCGGGGCAGGGGCTGTTCAACACGTTCAACTACTCGAACGACGCCTTCTCCCTGTTCGGAACCGCCGATTGGGAGGTCACGGACCGGCTGACGCTGACGCTCGGCCTCGCCTACACCGACGACCGCAAGCGCGTGTCGTCGAGCGCCAATTCGACCGACGTGTTCTCCGGCCTCGACTTGACGGCGATCGGCCGTCAGGCGGTGCTCAACCAGGCGATCGCCACCACCGTCGGACAGATCCTTCGCCTGCCAGGGGCGGCGACGGCTGCGCAGGTGCAGGCCTTTGCAGCGGCGAATGCTGCCGCCTTCGCGCAGGTTCAGGCGGGCGCGACCGCGTTTGCCAACGCCAACGCGACCAATGCGGCGGTCAATCCGCTGCTCGCTCTCAGGCCGCTGCAGTTCCTGCCGCCGTTCCTGAACTTCCCCAATGCGGTTGAGAATGGGCGGACGCGGGATGATAACCTGAGCTACACCATCCGTGCGGCCTACGATCTGACCGACAACATCAATCTCTACGCGACCTATGCGACCGGGTTCAAAGCGAGCAGCTGGAACCTTTCGCGCGACTCGCGGCCGTTCGCGAGCGACTTCATCCCTGGTTCGCCGGTCACCAACCCGCCGACGTCGCCGATCCGCGCGGCTGGGCTGGCGGTGCCCAACCTCACCACCGGGTCGCGTTATGCCGGGCCCGAAACTGCAGAGGTGTATGAAATCGGCCTCAAGGCGCAGTTCGACCGCGTCGCGTTCAACATCGCGCTCTTCGATCAGAAGCTGAAGGGGTTCCAGTCGAACATCTTCACTGGAACCGGCTTCGCGCTCGCCAACGCGGGACAGCAGTCGGTGCGCGGCATCGAGTTCGACGGTTCAGTGCGTCCGGTCGATCCGCTGACGATCACGCTGGCCTTCACCTATCTCGACCCGCGCTACGATAGCTTCGTCAACACCGGCATCCCGGTGCCGGGCCAGCCGACGCCGCAGCAGGGCGGGCCGCAGCTGGACCTGTCGGGCCAGCGCCCGGCGGGCATCCCGCAGCTCGCCTTCAGCCTGGGCGGCGCCTACGTCCACGAGTTCGCGGGCGGCTCGACGCTCACCTTCCGCGCCGACTATTCCTACGAAAGCCAAGTGCAGGTGGTCGAGAATGTGTCCGGTATCGACCGCGAAATTGACAACCTCAACGGGTCGGTCATCCTCGGCCTAACCAACGGGCTGGAGCTGTCGCTGTGGGGCCGCAACCTCCTCAACAGCCGCTACCTGACCACGGTCTTCCCGTCGGTCGCGCAATCGGGGAGCATCAGCGGCTATCCCAACCAGCCGCGCACCTACGGTGTGGCCGCGCGCTTCACCTTCTGATCATTGCAGGTTTGGGCTGGGCGGGTTTGCCCCGCCTAGCTTGGGCAACAAAAAAGGCCTCCCGATTGCTCGGGAGGCCTTTCTTTTCGGATGACCGTCAGATCAGAAGTGGAAAACCACACCTGCCTGCGGACGGATCGACTGGAAGTCCGAGGTGTTGGCTTCGAGGCGCAGGCGGATACCCGAGCTCCCGGTTACGCCGCCAAGCCCGATATCGCGCGGACCGACTTCGACGCCAACGCCGTAAACTTCCTGACCGTAATCACCGCCGGTCGTGGCAGCCGCGCCGCGACGGAAGTTCGTCCACTCGTAGCCAGCCTTGCCGTAAACCAGGCCGCTTTCGCCAGCGCGGAAGCCGAGGCGGCCGCTCACGCCATAGCGCCAGTCGATGTCACCATTGATGCCCTTGGCAACGTTGCCTTCGACGCCGGCGACGACCGGTCCAAGGGGGATGTTAGCGCCAAGCGCACCTTCCACGAAAGCGCCCTCATAGCGGCCACCCGCGCCGTAAGCGGGGACGCCGTACGCATCAGCATCGTAGCTGTTGTAGCCGCCGGTCACCGCAGCATAGGGCTCAAACCCGAAAGCGCGCGAACCATCAGGCGCAGTGTCCTGAGCGAGCGCAACAGACGAAGTCGACGCTGCGACGAACGCCGCGGCGAGAATTGCAATCTTTTTCATTAGGGGAGAGTCCTGTAAGCCGTTGATCTTGCACAGCAAGCTGCCCTGCTGTGACACGACGTCAACCTTTTCAGCTGTCCGCCGTGATAGGGTCTAAACTGGTGATGCCCGTCGCGGTTTCAACACTTCCGCGTAACAATTCACATCGAAAGAAACTGTGCCCCTGAAGACACAGTTTCTTTCGCGCAACTGAACGAAGCGCCTACGCTGGGCGAGCGTCGAGGCGGGGACGCCGGCGAACCCGCGGCACCGAGCCCGCGTGTCCCTCGATCGCACGAGGACTACCCGCGCGGGGATCTTCGGGCCGGTCGACGCCGCCTCCCGCGATGACGGCGCGGGCCTCCTCACCGGAAAGCGTCTCGAACTCCAGCAGAGCGCCCGCAAGACGGTGAAGCTCGTCCAGATGTTCGGACAGGACACCGCGAGTCAGCACCTCCGCTTCCTCGATCAGGCGGCGGACCTCCTCGTCGATCAGCTGCGCGGTGCGCTCGGACATGTGCTGCGCGCGGCTGACGCTGTGGCCGAGGAAGACCTCATCTTGGTTGTCGCGGTACCGAAGCCAACCGAGCTTATCGCTCATGCCATATTCCATGACCATCGCGCGCGCCATGTCGGTGGCCTGCTGAATGTCGTTGGACGCGCCGGTGTTGAGCTCGTCCTCGCCCCAGATCAGCTGTTCGGCGATCCGTCCGCCAAAGGCGAGCGCGAGCCGCGCCTTCATCTGCTTCATGCTCATGTTGAAGCGGTCGCGTTCGGGCAGGTTCCAGGTCACGCCGAGCGCGCGACCGCGCGGAATGATCGTCACCTTGTGGAGGGGATCGCAGCCGTCGACGTGCAGCGACACCAGCGCGTGGCCGGCCTCGTGGTAGGCGGTGACCTTCTTTTCCTCCTCGGTCATCACCATTGAACGCCGTTCCGCGCCCATCATCACCTTGTCCTTGGCCTCCTCGAACTCAAGCGAGGCGATCAGGCGTTTGCCCTTGCGCGCGGCAAGCAGTGCCGCCTCGTTCGCGAGGTTGGCAAGGTCAGCACCCGAAAAGCCCGGCGTCCCGCGCGCAATGCGGCGCAGGTCGACGTCGGGTGCGAGCGGCTTGGTGCGCGTATGCACCTCGAGGATCTTGACCCGACCCTCGATGTCGGGGCGCGGTACGACGACCTGGCGGTCAAAACGTCCGGGTCGCAGCAGCGCCGGGTCGAGCACATCGGGCCGGTTGGTCGCGGCAATGATGATGATGCCCTCGTTCGCTTCGAAACCGTCCATCTCCACGAGCAGCTGGTTGAGCGTCTGCTCGCGCTCGTCGTTGCCGTTGCCAAGCCCGGCACCGCGGTGGCGGCCAACCGCGTCGATCTCGTCGATGAAGACGATGCAAGGCGCAGACTTTTTGGCCTGCTCGAACATGTCGCGCACGCGGCTCGCGCCGACGCCGACGAACATCTCGACGAAGTCCGACCCGGAGATGGTGAAGAAGGGAACGCCCGCCTCACCCGCGATGGCGCGCGCCAGCAGCGTCTTGCCGGTACCGGGCGAGCCCACCAACAGAGCCCCCTTGGGGATCGAGCCGCCAAGCCGACTGAACTTGCCCGGGTCCTTCAGAAACTCCACGATTTCCTGCAGTTCCTCGCGAGCTTCCTCAATGCCTGCGACATCGTCGAAGGTTACACGCCCCTGCTTCTCGGTGAGCAGCTTGGCTTTCGATTTCCCGAAACCCATCGCGCCGCCGCCGGAGTTCTTCTGAACCTGCCGAAAGATCAGGTAGCCGACGCCGAAGAGCAGCAGGAACGGCAGGATCTGCGCGAGCATGTAGGTAAGCAGCGAGGGCTGCGTCTGGGTCGCGCCGTCGAACTCGACTCCACGTTCCTGCAGCGACTTGATGAGGTCGGCGTCGGAAACACGGTTGGCGCTGAACGCCTTGTCGTCGGCAAGCTTACCGGTGACCTTTGTCTCCCCGATCACGACCTCTTTCACTTCGCCGGCGGCGAGGCGGGTCTTGAACTCGCTGTAGGGGATTGCGTCGGTCGCGCGTTGCGATCCGCCCAGCATCTGCGTGACGAGCAGCACCGACAGGATGATCGCGGACCAGATCATCAGCGTCTTCACCCAGCCGGCTGGCGGCTTCGGGTTGGGTTTGGGCTCGTTCACGCGCATCGCTCTCCATCGTCCGGGCCGCGCCCGGGGCTCTCCGAATGTAGGGGGCGGCGGAACGCGCCACAAGCGGAGGCCCGCTATTTACCGTTGCGGGGCGGCGCAGGGGTTAACCGCCAAACCTCACCGCTGGTCTGAGGGTGAATAAGCACGTCGCCGATCATCGCGGCTACCCCACTATTGAGCCGACCGAGTGCGCCTACAACCGTCTCCCCCCGCACTTGCGAGTGGCCGAAGTTGGCAAGCGCGCGGAGGAGTAGGCGACGTTGGAGATCGCGTGGCAAGCCGCCGATGCGAACCTCCAGTGTATCGTCGCTCGCGACGAGACGGTCGCGGGCCAGTTCCTCGGTCATCCATGCGAGCGCCGCGTCGGCATCGTGCAAAGCGTCGGCGGAGCGAACGGCACCGTGACGGTCGACCGCTTCGCGCAACGCGACCAAGGCTTGGCGCATGCGGCTTCGGTCGTGGCGAGGGTCCGTGTTGGCCGGGTCCTCGAACCATTCCACCGACCGTTCCCGGCAAAGAGCTTCGAGCTCGCTCCGTCGCCGCCCCAGCAGCGGGCGCAGGATCGTGCCGTTGCGCGCCCGGATCCCGGAGAGACCCGAGAGGCCGCTGCCCCGGTCGAGCCGCATGAGCATCGTTTCGAGTTGATCGTCGGCGTGGTGCGCGGTCAGCACCCAGTCGAGCGATCGTTCCGCACGCCACCGCTCCAGAGCGGCATAGCGAGCATCGCGTGCGCTCGCCTGGCTTGCCGACGATAGCGGAGCCTCCAGGGACAAGGTCTGGTGCGGGACGCCCAAGCGCGAGGAGAGGCTGCGCACCTCTGCCGCCTCGCGAGCGGCTTCGGGGCGGAGGCCGTGGTCGACGGTCGCCGCCTCGACCCGACCGGCCAGAGCCTCGGCGGCAAGGATCAAGAGCGCGCTGCTATCGGCGCCGCCGGAAACTGCCACCCCAAACCGCTGATTGCCGACGTCGCGTCCCGCCAACTGTGACAGGCGGGCGCGCAGGAACTCCGCGTCGAGCGGTTCAGCAGCCCGCCTGGCCACGCGCGGTCGCCACTTGCGCCTTGAGCGCCGCAGTCGCGCTGGTCCCGAAATTGCTGTCGAACTCCGTGAAGGTCCGGCAGGCGTCCTGCCTGCGGTCCAGCCGGATCAGCGCGAGGCCCATGTAGTAAAGGGAGTCGGCCGCACGTTCGCCCCGCGGACGCTCGCGGAAATTGTCGTACAGCGCCCGGACCGCCAGCGTCGGCTGGTTGTTGTCGAGATAGGCCCGTCCCAAAAGGTTGCCGGCATAGCTCGCGCGGCGATGCGTCGGGTAGCGAGTGAGCACCTGTTGCAATTGCGCCTGCGCCTCGGGGTAAAGCTGCGCCTCCCACAGGCGGAACCCGTAGAGGTAGCTATCCTCCGGCGCGTTGCCCGTCGCCGGCACCTCGATCGCTGCGACACGCGCGCGACGCGCGGCGGAGGCAGCGGCGCCCTGCGTACTCGCGCTCGCGGGCGTCACCGCGCCGGCGGGGCGGGGGGAAGGCGCGGCCGCCAGGGTCGAGGGGGCAGGGGCGGGCGTCACCGGACGTATTGGCGCGGGTGAGGGCACCGAAGTGCTGTTCGGCGCGGGGGTAATCGCGTTCGTAGTCGCGGCGGCGTTCGCCTGATCGCGCAGCCGGTCGATGGCGCTTTGCTGCTCGCGCTGGCGGAATGCGACCTGCTCGACCTCTCCAGTGAGGCGCGCGAGCGTCGCCTCGATCGCGTCGAGGCGCGGGGCGAGGTCGGTGCCCGCACCGCCGCCTGTACCGCTGCTCGCCACAGGCGCGACCGGCTGAGGCCCGTTGTCGGGCATGACCAACCCACCCTCCGCGCCTGGGAAAACCCGCCGCTGCACCGCGCGAAGCTCTCGTTCGAGCCGGTCGATCCGACGTGCCGCCTCTGCCGGATCGTTGCTCTGCGCGGCCCCGGGCGCTGCCGTTCCGAGCATCAGCGCAGCGGTGGCAAGGGCAATCGAACGTCGGGTCATGCTGGTCCTATCTCTGCGTCAAAAGGCGCTGTCGGGGGCGCGGCGACCGCCAGGGGCGGCCTCCGGCGCCACGCCGACCACTGGGCCGGCGGTCGGTAAAGTTGCCGCGTCTGGCTGAACCGAAGCTGGCGCGACTCCGCCAGCCGCCGCGCGCTGCGCGAGGCTCGCAGCGTCGAGGCGGACACCGGACACCGCATTCCCTTCGCCGAGCGAGAGCCGCTGCTCTCCGACCACCAGGCGTAGTGCGGATGCGTTGTCCGTGCGCAGCTTCAGCCCGCGCTGATTTTCGCGCACCGTGTAATATTCGCCGCGGGCGAGGGTGAGATCGAATTGCCCACGCCCGTTGGCGTCCTCGAGACTGATCCAGGCGCGACCGGTGGACGCGATACGCAGCGGACCGGAAAAACGCGCCGTCGCCGCAGGGTCGACCGGCTGCGTAGCGGTCATGGTGGTGGCCGTCGCTGCGGAGGTCGCTGCGGCGATCCCGTTTGAGGGACGCGACGAAGCGTCGGTCACTTCGGCAGGTGCGGGAGGACGATTGCTCCACCACTGGTAGCCGAGGTAGGCGGCGAGCAACGCTGCGCCAGCCAGCGCCGCATTGAGAGCGAAGCGGCCGGAGGGCACACGGTTCGCATCGGCCGGCTCGTAGATCGGCGCAGGACGCAGACCGACCTGGTTTCGCGCCTCCATCGCGCGGCGCATCTCGTCGGCGGCGGCATGCTCGTCCATGCCGAGTTCGCGAGCGTAGGCGCGGGTAAAGCCGGCGGCATAGGGCCCGACCGGCATCTCATCAAGCGCATGGCGTTCGATTGCGGACAGCATGCGCTGATTTACCTTGGTCCGGTCCGCCATCTCCGGCAGCGACAAGCCGCGTGCTTCACGCGCTGCACGCAGGCGCTCCCCGATCGACTGAGCGGCTTGGGGGTCATTGGCCGCGTGGAATTCTTCGACTTCACTCATTTGGTGACTTTATCCGTTGGAGAAGCAGAATTCCGCGACCGCTTACAACAGCCTCTTTGCACAAGCAAAAAGCGACGCGACGTTGGATGATGACGCCGACATGCGGCGGAAGGCTCAACCGCCGAGCTCAACGCCGTGCTCGCTCGCCCATTGCTCCAGCACCGTGCGGATCGAGGGACTGCCCGACTTGAGTGCGTCGGTGACCACGGTCGTCGCGCCGGCGAGGTCGAGGCTTCGCACCATCGCCTTGATCTGCCCGACACCGGCCGGGGTGATCGAGAGCCGACGCACGCCCAGCCCGAGAAGCGCCATCGCTTCGAGTGGGCGGCCGCCCATCTCTCCGCAGACGCCGACGCGTACGCCCGCCTCATCGCATGCGGCCACGACCCGGTGCAGGAAGCGAAGGATCGCGGGTGACAGCCAGTCGTATCGCTCGGCGAGGCGCGGGTCGGCGCGGTCCGCGGCGAACAGGAACTGCGTGAGGTCGTTGGTCCCGATGGACAGGAAGTCGAGCTTCGGCAGTAACAGGTCGAGCATCTCGGCCAATGCTGGGACTTCCAGCATTACGCCATAACGGATGGCACTCGGCAGCTTCTTGTCGCGAGACAGGAGGAACTGGCGCTGCTCCTCGAACATGGCTCGCGCCGCGTCAAATTCCCACGGTTCGCTCACGAGCGGGAACATCACCTCCAGCGTCCGACCGGCAGCAGCCTCGAGCAAAGCCCGCGCCTGAACCTTGAGCAAGCCTTCGCGCGACAGGGCCAGGCGCAGCGCGCGCCAGCCCATCGCCGGGTTTTCCTCCCGTTCCGCTTGTTGGGAGAGGTAGGGGAGCGCCTTGTCGCCACCGATGTCGACGGTGCGGAAGACGACGGGCTTGCCATGCACTCCGTCGAGCACGTCGCGATAGAGGCGCTGCTGCCGCTCGCGCTGGGGGAGGGTCGCAGAGACGAGGAACTGGAACTCCGTGCGGAACAGCCCGATGCCATCCGCCCCGGTGAGCTCCACCGCCGACAGATCCTCGCGCAGGCCGGCATTGACCATCAGCTCGATGCGTTGTCCGTCCTTGCTGATCGGGGGCAGGTCACGCAGCGCGGCGAAGCGTTCGCGCCGTGCCGCGCTTTGCACGAGCTTTGCCTCAAACGCCTCCAACACGGCCCGCTCAGGGCGGATGTGAACGATGCCGCCCGGCACGTCGAGCAGCAACAGGTCGCCATCGTTGGCGCGGTTGCGGATCTCGCGCACGCGGCCAAGCACCGGCACGCCCATCGCCCGTGCCACGATGGTCACGTGCGCGGTGAGCGACCCTTCCTCCAGGATCACGCCCTTCAACCGCAGCCGGTCGTATTCGAGCAATTCCGCGGGGCCAAGGTTGCGGGCGATCAGGATCGAATCGCCCCGCAGCCCGCTCTGTGCCGCGGTGCCCATCTGGCCGGCGACAATGCGGATCAGACGGTTCGAGAGATCCTCGAGATCGTGCATGCGGTCGCGCAGCAATGGATCATCGATCTGGCGCATTCGCATACGCGTGCGTTGCTGGACGCGTTCAATCGCCGCTTCGGCGGTCAGCCCGCTGTCGATCGCCTCGTTGATGCGCCGCGACCAGCCTTCGTCGTAGGCGAACATGCGGTAGGTCTCGATCACCTCGTCGATCTCGCCGCCGCCGCCGAATTCGGCCTGGCTTGCCATGCGGTCGATCTGGTCGCGCATCTTGGTGAACGCGTGATAGACCCGCGCGCGCTCGACCTCGACATCGTCGGCGAGTGTGTGCTCGATGGTGACGCGCGGCTGGTGGAATACTGCGACCCCTTTCGCCATGCCGTCGACCAGTCGCAGCCCGCCACGTTCGATCGCGGGCACCTCCGACGCGCCGGTGTCGACTTCATGCGGGTCGATCAAACGCGCGTTGGCGATGAGTTCCGACAGAACCAGTGCGACCGTCTGAAGCGCCTCGATCTCAATCTCGTCGTAGCCGCGCGGTTCGGCGTGTTGCACGGCGAGCACGCCGACGCTGCGCTCCTTGCGAATGATGGGCACGCCGGCAAAGCTTGCGAACCGCTCCTCTCCCGTTTCCGGCCGGTACGCGTATTCCGGATGCGCCGCCGCTTGCGCGAGATTCATCGTTTCGATGTTGCGCGCGATGGTTCCAACGAGACCCTCGCCCAGAGCCAGGCGCGTCACATGGACGGCGCTCTGATTGAGGCCACGGGTCGCATAGAGCTCAAGCAGCCCCTCGCGCAGGAGGTAGATCGAGCAGACCTCGCTATTGAGCGCTTCGCCGATCAGCTGGACGGTGTTGTTGAGTTTGGTTTGCGCCGGGCTGTCCGCGGCCATCACCGCGTTGAGATTACGCAGAATTTCGCGCGCGGCGTTGGCGGCTGAGCTGGGCGGCGGGGGTGTCGTCATGGACCCCCCGCCTAGCAGCATATCCCGCTCATCGCCACGACTGGTTCAAAGCGGAAAGTGGCCCGTTCGCGCTGCGTTCGCTTCAGCGCCCGGGAGGCACCGGCGCAGTCGTCGGCTGCGGAAGCGGTGGAACTGGCGCAGGGTTTGTCGGGAGCGTGCCCGGGCTTGGCGGAAGGGGCGCAGCGCTGGCAGGCGGTACGGCGAGCGGTGCTCCGACGGGCGGCGGAGTGACGGTACGCGTCGGGTCGACCGGCTGTGCAGTCGCCACCGGAGCGGTCGCCGGCTGCGGCGCGTAGCGGCTGATCCAGTCGGCGAGATCCGCCTGGTAGCGCGCATAGTCGTTGTAGAAGGTCACGAACGGCTGATCGATCTCCGTCAGCCGCAGCGATGAAAAGCTGAGGATATTGGCAGTCGGCTCAACCGCCGCTGCTCGCGCCACACCGACTGAGGTGGGGCAGAAGGTCGCCAGCACGGGTGGCTGCGCGAAATAGTTATAGAGGCGCGTCGACAGTGCGTCGCGGTGGGCGATGCCGTTGCCGCCGTTGGCACGTCCCTGTTCGGCGATCACCGTGCGCTCGGCCGCCGCGATTGCGCGACGGTTGTTTGTCAGGAACTTCGCATAGTCCGGAATGAGCGTCTCATAGCCAGGGCCGCGGCAGTTGAGCGCGGCCACGTTGAGCGCGATCCGCAACTGCCACAAAGCCTGCGCCGCGCTGAGGTCGACATTGGGCGTGAGCCGCCGCCCGGCAGCATCGAGCTGCGGGATGAGCAGATTGGGCGCCGAACTGTTCGGCGGGATCGGGCGGGGCGGGGGCGGCGGGGGCGCAACCACCACCGGCGGTGGGGGTGGCGGCGGGGGCGGTGGAGGCGCCTTGGCCGCGCAAGCGGCGAGCGTGAGCGTCGATGCGCCAAGAATCAAAGCTACGGCGCGGCGATCGCGCAGCAAGGTCGGCAGGGTCAGGGTCACGCTCATATCTCTCCGCAATCTCGTGGTCGCTGGCTGAATCCTTGGCGCGGCCATGTCAATGGCGCCTGAACAGGTCCGCGCCGAGCGACGTCAATTTCTTGCTAATGCGCGCTCCGCCTCGCTCGCGAGTTCGACGATGATCTCCGCCGCGGGCTGTTCGCGGGTGACGAGCCCGACCGACTGTCCGGCCATTACGCTGCCATGCTCGACATCGCCATCGATCACCGCCCGGCGCAGCGCGCCCGCCCAATAATGTTCGATCTGGAGTTGCGCCTCCGCCATCTCCACCCCGCCATCGTCGAGCGTTTGCGCCACCTCACGCTGTTTCGCGGTAAAGGCGTCGCTGCCCGCATTCTTGAGCGCGCGCACTGGGATGACGGGGAGCCGCGGGTCGATCTGCACGCTCGCGACCGCATCGCGCGCCGAGGCACGGATGAACGCCCGCTTGAAGTTCGGATGGGCGATGCTCTCGGTCGCGCAAACGAAACGCGTGCCGAGCTGCACCCCGCTCGCACCCATATCGAGGTAGGCGGCGATCGCGGCGCCGGTGCCGATGCCGCCCGCCACGAACACCGGCACCTCATCCGCGAGTGTCGGCAGGATCTCCTGCGCGAGGACGCTGGTCGACACCGGGCCGATGTGCCCGCCCGCCTCCATGCCCTCGATAATCAGCGCATCGACGCCCGAGCGCACCAGCTTCTTGCCGAGCGCGAGCGTCGGAGCGAAGCAAATCAGCTTGGCGCCGGTGCCCTGGATTGCCTCGATGCTGCCCTTGGGCGGGAGACCGCCGGCGAGCACGATGTGGCTGACGCCGTGCTGCCCGCACACCGCAATCAGCTCCATCAATTGCGGATGCATGGTGATGAGGTTGACGCCGAACGGCTTCGACGTGAGCGCCTTGGTGCCGGCGATCTCCGCATCGAGCAGTTGGGGCGTCATTGCGCCGCACGCGATCAGGCCAAAACCGCCGGCGTTGCTGACCGCCGCAACAAGATTGCGCTCGCTCACCCACGACATGGCGCCGCAGAGGATCGCAAGTTCCGAACCCAGCAGCGCGGTGCCGCGTGCCATAGCTTTGGAGAGGTGAGGGTAATTCGAATGGGGCAGGCTGTTCATTCGAGGAGCCATGGTTGCATGCGTCGCCGAGCGCAAGCGCGGAGCGTGCAAGCGATCCTTTGAACCTCCGACGAACGCCTTTCCGTAGCGTCATACTTTCGTAAGCGAGACGTCATCGCCACGTCGCGCGAGCTCGTCAGGGGGGCCGCGGCGCCCCGGTAAACCCGGCTCTCCCAGCCCGACCGGCGCCCGGAGGTGATATGTCGAAGCTTCTTCTCGCCGCGCTGGCGTCGTTGTCCGTTGCGGCCCCGGCGCATGCCCAGGTGATCGACGCGTCCGCAGAAGGCGCACGCACCATGACCATCAACCTGTCCGCTTACCGGCTCGATCAGCCGAGCGGTGTTGAGAAGGCGCACGGCGCCATCCAGCGCTCGGTCCGCGCGTTCTGCCAGACGGGCGAGGACCGCTCGCTGGCTCGCTTTACCGCGGAAGTTGCATGCCGCCGCGATGCGCTGGCGCAAGTGGCCGCGCAGGTTCGCGCGCCGCAGCTGCTTGCCTTGCTCGATCGCAATGATGGCCGCTTTGGCGAAACCGGCACGGTGGTCGCGAGCCTCGACCGCTACTGAGGCAATGGAAGTATCACGCGGGGCGCTCGACCGAGGTTGAGCGCCCCGTTTGTCGTCAGGCTGCCGCGTCCGCGTCGAGACCGTAAGCGGTGTGCAACACGCGCACCGCAAGCTCCGTATAGTCTTCCTCGATCAGCACGCTGATCTTGATCTCGCTCGTCGAGATCGCCTGGATGTTGATCCCGCGGGCAGCGAGCGCCTCGAACATCGTGGCAGCGACGCCAGCGTGGCTTTTCATGCCAACGCCGACGACTGACACCTTGGCAATGCCGCCTTCGTGAATGACACGGTTGAAACCGATATTGTCACGCTCGGCGTCCAATATCTCCAACGCCTTGGCGAGGTCGGCGCGCGGGACGGTGAAGGTGACGTCGGTCTCCCCCTTTTCGCGGCCGACGTTCTGAATGATCATGTCGACGTTGATCGCCGCTTCCGCGAGCGGAGCGAAGATTTTCGCGACCGCGCCGGGCTGATCCTCGACCCGGGTGAGCGTCACCTTGGCTTCGTTCTTGTCGTAGGCGATGCCGGTAATGACCTGACGTTCCACGCTATATTCCTCGATTTCGCTGTCGCTGACGATGAGAGTGCCGGGGGTCGGCGCAGCGCCCGGTTCGACAAAGCTCGACAGCACCTGCACGCGAACGCCCATCTTCATGGCAAGCCCGACCGAGCGTGTCTGCAGCACCTTGGCCCCGACGCTCGCCAGCTCGAGCATCTCCTCATAGGTAACGTGGCTGAGCTTCTGCGCGCGGGCGACGATGCGCGGGTCGGTGGTGTAGACGCCGTCGACGTCGGTGTAGATGTCGCAGCGATCCGCCTCCAGCGCCGCAGCCAGAGCGACCGCGCTTGTGTCGGAACCGCCGCGTCCCAGCGTCGAGACGCGCCCGTCCTCCATCATGCCCTGAAAACCCGGCACGACCGCGACCTCCCCGCGGGCGAGCGCGTCGCGCATCGCGCGCGTGTCGATCTCGGCGATACGCGCCTTGGCGTGAGCGCCTTCAGTGGCGATCGGCAGCTGCCAACCGAGCCAGCTGCGCGCCGCCTGGCCCTGACCCTGCAGTGTCAGCGCCAACAGGCCGGCGGTAACCTGCTCGCCCGAGGAGACGACGACGTCATATTCCGCCGGGTCGAAGCGCGGATTGGCGTCGCGGCAGAAGGCGACGAGCCGGTCGGTTTCCCCCGCCATGGCGGAGACAACGACGGCGACCTCGTTCCCCGCCTGCACCTCGCGCTGGACGAGGGCCGCGACCGTGCGGATGCGCTCGGTCCCCGCCATCGAGGTGCCGCCGAACTTCATCACGATCCGCGCCATCTTTCGCCCGTCACTCCGCCGCTCGAAAAGTGCGGAGCCTGTTGGCGAGCGGACCCGCGCTTGGCAAGCGGGGATGCGGCGCGGGTGGAGAAGGGTGGTCGGGGGAGGGGGCTTCAGCGCCCCTGGCTGCGCCAGCGCCGAACGACGCGCTCGACGATTTCCTGCTCTCCGCCCGTCTCGCGCCAGAGATCGCTGAACAGCGGATCGGTCGAGGCAGGTCGGCGGTCCTCCTCAAGCGTGTCAAGCATCACGCGCATCGGAATCGAGGCGCCTTCGCCGCAGACGATGCATTCGCGATTGCGCAGCGCAGCGATCGCATTGACGAACCCCCGCGACCCCTCCGGCATGGCGGCCTTCACGAAATTCTGGTCGCGGTCGTTGTTGAGTCGCATGGCGATGATCGTGCCGCACTGCGACAGCACCCCTTCGGCGAGGTCCGAGGGTCGCTGGGTGATCAGCCCAAGCGACACGCCATATTTGCGGCCTTCCTTGGCGATGCGGGAAAGGATGCGCCCGACGCTCGAGCCGTCGGCGTTCCGTTCGTTGGGAACATAACGATGCGCCTCCTCGCAGACGAACAGGATCGGCCGTTGCGGCCCGTCGCGCGACCAGGTCGCAAAATCGAACACCATCCGCGCCAGCACCGCCACCACCACGCGGACGACGTCGGAGGGAACGCCGGAGACATCGACGATGGAGATCGGACGCCCCTCACCCGGGAGGCGGAACATCTTCGCGAGAAAGCTCGTCATGGTGTCGCCGACGAGCATGCCCGAGAACATGAAGTTGTAACGCGGGTCGGCGCGAAGCTCCTCGATCTTGGTCTTGAGGCGGAGGAACGGCGCTGCCGAAGTTGCCTTGTCGAGCTTCCCCATCTCGAGCTGAATGATGCCGAGGAGGTCGGAAAGCAGATACGGCACCGGGCTGTCGACGGTCAGTTTCGACACACCCTCCGACGCCTTGTTCTTGGCGCGCGCGGCGAGCAGGCAGCGCGAAAGGATGTCGCAGTCCATCTGCCGTTCGGCGCCCTGCGCGGTGACGAACACCTCGCAATGCTCTTCGAAGTTCAGCAGCCAGTAGGGCATGGCGAGGTTGTCGACGTCGAAGATCGCGCCCTTGCCCTTGAACGCCGCCGAATATTCTCCGTGAGGGTCGATCATCAACACGTGGCCCTCCGGGTTGGCATCGACGATGCGGTGGAGGATCAGAGCCGTCGAAGTCGACTTGCCCGTGCCGGTCGAGCCCAGCAGTGCGAAATGCTTGCCGAGCAAGGGATCGACGTACAGCGCGGCGCGAGTATCGCGCGTGGGATACACGGTGCCGATCTCCACATGCGGTCGGTTATCCGCCGCGTAGATCTGGCGCAGGTCGCGGGAGGTCGTCGCGAACACGGGGCTCCCGGGGATCGGGTACCGGGTGACGCCGCGACGGAAATTGTGGATGCGGCCGGTCAGAACTTCCTCGTCGCCCTCGCCCAGGAAGTCGACGGCAGCGATGATCAGGCCGTGTTCGCGCGGATGCAGGCGTTGTTCGCGGATGCCTGCGACGAGCCAGGTGTCGCCGACGCGGATCTTGACCTGGCTCCCGACCTGGCCCGCCATCGCCACCGTCGCATCGCTGTCGCCCTGAAGAGTGGTGAGCGTCGCGCAGTCGAGCAAAAGCTGCGAGGTTGCGCCGCCGATGTCCATCACTTGCCCGATCGCCAGCCGCTCCAGCGCGTGATCGCGCAGCTCGCGTGCATGACTGAGGCTGGCAGGCTGGTCCGAGCCTGCCGTGAGATTCGCAAAATCCATTACTCGACGCTCTCCAGGGCGGTGGGGAACCGCCATGCCGTCGGAACCTAGTGCTAAGTGGTTAAGGGGCTGTTGGCGCTGTTGGCAGCCTTGCCGCAGCGCAGCAATTGCGATAGGGGCGCGCCCGCCTCCCGCATCCTCCAAATTCGAGCACCCGATGTCTCTGCGCAACATCGCCATCATCGCGCACGTCGATCATGGCAAGACCACCCTCGTTGACCAACTGTTCCGCCAGTCGGGCACGTTCCGCGACAATCAGCGCGTCGAAGAGCGCGCAATGGACTCGAACGACCTCGAAAAAGAGCGCGGGATCACCATCCTCGCCAAGTGCACCAGCGTCGAATGGTCGCACCCCGACGGTGTCGCCAACGATCCCGACACGACGACGCGCATCAACATCGTCGACACGCCCGGCCACGCCGACTTCGGCGGCGAGGTGGAGCGCATCCTCAGCATGGTCGACGGGGTCATCCTGCTCGTCGACGCCGCCGAAGGGCCGATGCCGCAGACCAAGTTCGTCACTGGCAAGGCGCTCGCGCTCGGGCTGCGTCCGATCGTCGTCGTCAACAAGATCGACCGCAGCGACGCCCGCGCCGCCGAGGTGCTGGACGAGGTGTTCGAGCTGTTCCTCAATCTCGGCGCGAACGACGAGCAGCTCGATTTCCCGATCCTCTACGCGAGCGGCCGTAACGGCTATGCGAGCCCCGACATGGCGGCGCGCGAGGGCAATCTGACGCCGCTGTTCGAAACGATCGTCAATCACGTTCCCGCGCCCAAGGTCGATGTCGACGCGCCCTTCTCGATGCTGGTGACGCTGCTCGACCGCGACAGTTTCCTCGGCCGAATCCTCACGGGCCGCGTCGCGACCGGCGTCGTCAAGGTGAACCAGCCGATCCACGCGCTCGGCATCGACGGGCAGGTGGTCGAGGCGGGTCGCGCGTCCAAGCTGTTCGCGTTCCGCGGACTCGAGCGCGTGCCGGTCGACGAAGCGCGCGCCGGCGACATCATAAGCCTCGCGGGGCTGACTGTCGCTACAGTCGCGCACACCATCGCCGACCCGGCGGTCAGCGAAGCGATCCCCGCGCAGCCGATCGATCCGCCGACGCTGTCGATGCGCTTTGCCGTCAACGACAGCCCCTTCGCGGGCCGCGAGGGCGACAAGGTCACCAGTCGCATGATCCGCGACCGCCTGATGCGCGAAGCGGAATCAAACGTCGCGATCCGCATCACCGAGAGCGACGACAAGGACAGCTTCGAGGTCGCCGGCCGCGGCGAACTCCAACTCGGCGTTTTGATCGAGACGATGCGCCGCGAAGGCTTCGAGCTTGGCATCAGCCGGCCGAAGGTACTCTTCGGCGAAGAGGGAGGTTCGCGCACCGAGCCGTATGAGACGGTCGTGGTCGACGTCGACGACGACTTCACGGGCACGGTCATCGAGAAGATGCAGCTGCGCAAGGCCGAGCTCACCGACATGCGCCCATCGGGCGGCGGCAAGACGCGCATCAGCTTTTCCGCGCCTTCGCGGGGGCTGATCGGCTATCACGGCGAATTCCTCTCGGACACGCGCGGCACCGGCATCATGAACCGGCTGTTCGAGAAGTACGGGCCGTACAAGGGCCCGATCGAAGGCCGTCAGAATGGCGTCCTCATCTCCAACGCCACCGGCGAGGCGGTCAGCTACGCGCTCAACGCGCTCGAGGAGCGCGGTGTGCTGTTCGTCGATCCAGGCGAGGCCGTCTACGAGGGCATGGTCATCGGCGAGAATGCCAAGCCCGACGACCTCGAGGTCAATCCCTTGAAGTCGAAGCAGCTCACCAACTTCCGCGCCAGCGGCAAGGACGACGCGATCCGCCTGACCCCGCCGCGCCGTGCGACACTCGAGCAGGCGATCGCTTATATCGACGAGGACGAGATGGTGGAGGTGACGCCCAAGTCGATCCGCCTGCGCAAGATCCACCTCGATCCCCACGAGCGGAAGCGGCACAAGCGCAAGCTCGAAGCGGCTTGACCTGAGCAGGGAATTTGCCTGACAGAACTTTCCTGATCTGCGGCGATGGTTGCGGTGAGTGGGGGAGGGGTAATGGCAAATTATTGCGCGACGTGTGGGGCACCGCTCGATCTACGGACGGGCCGGTGCCTGAATTGCGACACGCGGCAGTCAGCGTATGGCGGTTCTGATCGCCCGGTAACAGGCGCTGCTGGAGTTGGCACCGCAGCCAATGTTTCAACGGCCGGGATGTCGCCGCTTCAACTGATGCTCCTGCCCTGGAAGCGCTACGCGGACTTCGGCGGACGCTCCACGCGTTCCGAATATTGGTGGTTTGCGCTCGGCTACTTTGGCGTGTTGGTGCTGATGCTACTCTTTGGCGGGGGGCTGGGCGCGGCGACGTCGGCGCTCGGAGCTTCTGACGACACCGCCGCCTCTGCTGGCGTCGGATTGGCGACCATCCTGTTCATTATCTTCTGGCTCGCCGGTTTCATTCCGTCGCTTGCGGTGGCGGTCCGTCGGCTGCACGATCAGGACAAGTCAGGCTGGCTATACCTGATAACGCTCATTCCTTACTTGGGCGGGCTCGTCATCTTTATCTTCATGCTGCTCCCTGGGACGCCCGGACCCAATCGGTACGGTGCCGATCCCCGGCAGGGCAATGTTGCCGACGTATTCTCCTGAGCTGGCCGCTGTCGCGACGGGGCGGATAGAACGTCCCCCATCGAGCAAGGGAAGTTTTATTCGACGTCCCTAGTGGGTTTGGCGGACGACGTTCAGCCCAGCCACAGGGGCCACCTGAGGCCACCAGCAAATTCTAGAGAAGAGAGATCAGAGTGACCGACACACCCCCCGCCCGCATGTCCGTCAACCCGGGCAGCCCGCACTTTGACGAGAACCTCCTACGCCGCGGCGTGGGCGTTCGATTCAATGGAAAGGAGCGTACCGACGTCGAGGAATATTCGACGGAGGAGGGTTGGATCCGTGTCGCCGCCGGCAAGTCTCGCGACCGCTTCGGTCAGCCGATGACGATCAAGCTGTCGGGCGCAGTCGAGGTGTGGTTTCACGACGCGGCAGAGGCCTCGAACGAAGCGGACGTTGTCAGCGAGTCCGCGAGCGACCCGGCCAACTGACGGCCGCTCTGACGACCCGGCGCGGCAGGCCTGCGCCGGGCACGGAGGTCAGCCGACGCGCGTGCTGTCCTCAGCGGTCGCCATGCTGCTGCTTCCATTGGGATAGATGAACCCGCGAACAGGGTTCACGCGCGTGCCGAGGTCACGCAGCGGTGCGTACCACACGCGCACCTGGCTCCAATCACCGCTGGGCGAGACGTCGACCACTCGGACGTTGCGTTCGACTTGACCGCGACGTCCATTGATCGGCGACCAATTGGCATGGCTGATCAGAAGCTCGCGCGCCGAGACGATCGAGGAAACGACCGCGACGTGGCCGATGGGCATCCCCCGCGTGGGCGCGAAAGCCATGACAGCGCCGATGCGCGGGGTCTGACCGCGCTGGTAGCGCCCGAACGCCTTGTCCCACCATTCGCGAGCGTTGCCGCGGATATCGATCCCCGACAGCGTCCGGGCGAATGGCACGCACTGCAGGTAGCTGCCGATACCGCGCGCCTCAGCGCTCGTGGTACCCACGGTGCAAAGCAGCGCGGCCGCGAACGCGGTCAGTCGGACGGTACGAAGCATGTAATTGATCCCCGCTCGTTCTTTTGAACTTGGCGAGGGCTTCACTGACGGGAGCCGGACGGTCGCTCAAGCGACGGTCGATGAGTCGACGGAGGCCTCCGACCAACTGTGACGATGGTTCCTATCGCTTCGTTGAGCCGTGGCAAACCGGCGTTGAGTCGAAGTCCGCGATCAGGCGGTCGCCCGTTGCAGCGACTCGAATACGGCGGCGGCGTCGCTCGCCGGCATCGGTCGTCCGTAATAATAGCCCTGCAGCTTGGCGCAGCCGAGCCGGACAATCGCCTCCGCCTCCTCGCGCGTTTCCACACCCTCCGCAGTCGTCGACATCTCGAGGCTTTCCGCCAGCGCGACAACGGCGCGGATGATAGCGATCGACTCCCGGTTGCCCGCAAGCGCGCCCTTCACGAAGCTGCGATCGACCTTGATCGTCGAGAATTGCCCCATGCGCAGATATCCGAGTGACGAATAGCCCGTACCGAAATCGTCGAGGACGAGCTTCACGCCGAGCGCGCGTATCTGGTCGAGCGTCGCCATCGCCCCAGAAACTTCGCGCAGGAAGACGCTTTCGGTGACTTCCAGTTCAAGCCGGGAGGGCGCGAGGCCGCTGTAGGAGAGTGCCTTTACGACGCTTTGCGAAAAGTTGGGCTGCGCCAGCTGTTCGGCGGAAACGTTGACCGCAACCTTTGCCGGAGCCGGCCAGCGCGCAGCTTCGCGACAGGCGCTTTGCAGCACCCACTCGCCGATCGGGCCGATCAGCCGCGTGTCTTCCGCAACGGGAATGAACTTGATCGGTGAAACCGCTCCGAGCTTGTGGGAAGTCCAACGCAGCAGCGCTTCGAAGCCGTCGATACGCCCGTCGGCGCACACGACCGGCTGAAAGTGAACCTCGAATTCGTTGCGTCCCAGCGCCTGCCGAAGCTCGATCTCAATCTCGCGCCGCTCGCGTGCCTGGTCGTGCAGCGTCGGCTCGTAGCCATGCACCGTACCGCCGCCGCGATCCTTCGAGCGATAGAGCGCGAGGTCGGCGTTGCGGATAATCGCTTCGACGGTCGAACCGTCTCGCGGCCCAAAGGCATAGCCGACGCTTGCCCCCACGTAGAGCGTGTGCTGGTCGATCTCGTAGGGGCGCGAGATGATCTCGACGAGGCGGCGTCCGACCTGTTCCGCGGCGTCCACGCCTTCGACTTCGCGCAGAACCACAGCGAATTCATCACCGCCCAGCCGCCCTGCGACGAGGTTTTCGCTGCACAGTCCCTTCACCCGCGCGGCGACCTGCGCGAGCAAGCGGTCGCCGATGGGATGGCCGAGCGTGTCGTTGACCGCCTTGAAGCGGTCGAGATCGATCATGAGAAAGGCGCAGGTTCGCCGCCACGCGGTCGCCTGTTCGAGGGCACCGGCCAACGTCTCATTGATGTAGAGGCGGTTGGGCAGCCCCGTCAGCCCGTCGAAGCGCGCTAGGTGTTCGATGCGGTCGGCGGATTCGCGCTGCTCGGTCACATCGGAGCCGACCCCGCGGAACCCGGTAAAGCGCCCTTCCGCTTCGAACGTAGGCGATGCGCTCAGTTCCCAATGCCGTTGACGCCCACCCACGACCACCGGGACCATCAAATTCGAAAAGGCCTCCCGCCGGTTCAGACGGTTTGCAAGATCGTGCAGGACCGCCGGAAATTTCCCGGTTTCCCAAGCCTCTCCTGCGAGCATTTGCAGAAAGCTCGCTCCCTGCAAATCGTCGGCGTCTCGGGCGAGCGCATGCGCGAAACGGGGGGAAGGGCGGGTGATGCGGCGCTGATGGTCGAGCGTCCATAGCCAGTCGGCGCCGGTATCCTCGAATTCCTTGAGCAAAAGGCTCACCGTCTCGCCGCGCTCTTCAGCCTCCCGCCCGCACAGCTCGCTAATGATGAGTTGGCGACCATTGGCGAGGATCGCCGCGGAGCATACGAGCGGCACCACGGTTGCGGCCGCCAGACCCACCGGGCTAAAAACAATGCCGAGCCCGACGGCGGCGACGACCGCCGCTGCCGGCATGTAGGCGACGAACATCAGCGGCACGGTTGCCGCCGCCAGCGCGTAGACGAGCATCCCGGTCCCGAGCGCCATCCAGGCCAGCTCCGCGGAGCGCGTCCCGGCGAGCAAGGCCAAAATCAACACCGGCAGGCCCATCGCTGCGCCGCTCGCCACGCCCATCGCGAACTCTTTGCGATGCACCGCGACCGGATCTTCGACGTAGACACGCGCCCGCTCGGCGGAACTCCAGTATCGGCCCAATGACACGGCTATTGGCAGCAGCGCCACGACGGGCGCGAGCCAAGGGTGGCCGGACATGACCGAGATGTAGGCGTAACAAGCGGCGACCAGCACAGCTGCCGCGATTGGCAGCGACTTACGCGACCTTGCTTCGCGCACCTGCTCCAGTCGCAGGTTGCGCAGATCAACCCCGCTGATGTCCTCGCCCAGCAGGACCGAGCGCCACGGAACCTCGATATTGCAAAGCGAGGGGTGCGAGGTGTTCGGCGCGTCAACCATCGTCGCCGCGGATAAGGGCGGGAGTGTTGAGGAAGGGTTAGTGCGGGCTTCAGCTAGCCCGCGATTTCGA